>JAPSIU010000333.1 GCA_031178565.1 Leucobacter sp.
CTGGCACGGCTGGAACCCGGTCGCCTTCGTGTCGCTCGCGGCGGGCGCCGTCGTCTACACGCTGCTCCTGCACCCGATCACCTACGTGCCGTCGGCTCTCTTCGCCTACACGACGGCGTCGATCCCCTCGTGCCTCGTCGGAGGACTCGTGTACTACGTCCTGACGAAGGCCATCACCCAGCCGATGGGGCACGGCGGGTATCGGATCGAGACGCCCGTCTCGACCGGCCTGATCCGCACGCAACTGCCCGGTGCGGCGGGCCGCCGCATCTCCGAGGAGGACGGATGAAGATCGTCGTACTGGTGAAGGAGGTCCCCGATACCTACGGCGACCGGAAGCTGAATCTCAAGACCGGTCTCGCCGACCGGGGCGCGTCGGACGCCGTCATCGACGAGATCGGCGAGCGCGCGCTCGAGGTCGCGCTCGCCCACGCCGATGCGCACCCCGATACCGAGGTCGCGGTCGTCTCGATGGCGCCGGAGAGCTCGACGGCAACGGTTCGCAAGACGCTCGCGATGGGGGCCGGCGCCGCGCTCCATATCGTCGATGAAGCACTGCGCGGAGCCGACATCGGCCTCACCGCGGAGGCGCTGGCGTCCGCGGTGCGCCGGGAGGGGTTCGACCTGGTCATCGCCGGCAACCTCTCCACCGACGGTTCCGGCGGAGTGATCCCGGCGATGATCGCGGAGTGGCTCGATACTCCCCATCTCACCGGGCTCGGCACCGTGGAGATCACGGATGGGGGCGTCTCGGGCGCGCGGATCACCGACGACGGCACGCAGCGCGTCGCCGCCGCGCTCCCGGCAGTGATCTCGGTCACCGAGGCGCTGCCCGAGGCCAGGTTCCCGAATTTCAAGGGGATCGTCGCGGCCAAGAAGAAGCCGCTCGACGTCGTCTCCCTGGCCGAGCTGGGCGTCGACGCCGAGGACTTCTCGATCCCCCGCTCGATCATGCTGAGCGTCACCGCGAAACCGCCGCGCGTGGCCGGCGTCAAGATCGCAGACGAGGGCGACGCCGGCGAGCGCATCGCCGAGTACCTCATCACGAACCGACTCGCCTAGGAGACACCGATACCCATGCCCGAGTACCCCGATGACGCCATCCTGGTGCTGCTCGAAGCCGCTCCCGCAGGCGGGCTCGAGCGCGCCGCGGCAGAGCTGCTGGGAGCCGCCGCCCGGGCAGGCACCCCCGTGGCGCTCGTCGACGACGCAGCGGTCGCGGCGGACGCGGCGCGGCTCGGGGCCGCCCGCGTCATCGTCGCCGAGAAGCCCGAAGCGCGGGCCCTCGAGCTGCATCTGCACGCGGTCGACTCCCTGCAGCTGGCCGCGGAGACGGTGCGCCCCGACGCCGTGCTCGTCTCGAACTCGGTGAACGGCAGGGACGTCGCGGCGCGCTACGCGGTGCGCTCCCGATCGGCCATCGCGGTCGACGCCGTCGGCGTATCCAGGGACGCCGAGGGCGTTGTGGCCCATCACTCGGTGCACGGCGGCGCCTACACCACGACCTCCGCCGCAACGCTCGGCGCACCCGTGATCACTGTGCGCCAGGGCTCCGTCGAAGCGCGGGCGTCCGAGCAGCCTCTGCGGAGCGACACGCTGACCGTCACTCCTTCGGGCAAGCGCGCCGCCGAGATCCTCTCGTTCGAGGGGACGTGCGAGGCGTCTTCCCGGCCCGGGCTGCAGGGAGCGGCGAAGGTGGTCTCGGGTGGGCGGGGCCTGGGTTCCCGCGAGCAATTCGTACTGGTCGAGCAGCTCGCGGATGCGCTCGGGGCTGCGGTCGGGGCGTCCCGTGCGGCGGTCGATGCCGGATACGTCGGGGCGTCGCAGCAGGTGGGGCAGACAGGAGTGTCGGTTTCGCCGGAGCTGTATGTCGCGGTCGGAATCTCGGGTGCGATCCAGCACTGTGCGGGGATGCAGACCGCGAAGACGATCGTCGCGATCAACAAGGATGCGGAGGCGCCGATCTTCGACGTCGCCGATTTCGGCGTGGTCGGTGATCTGTTCGCGGTCGTACCGCAGTTGGTCGCGGCGCTCGAGGCGCGGAGGCAGTAGCTCGTGGCGACGTACTCTCGTGGGCTCAGACAGGGACTGCCGCGCGTGGCGGGCGGAGTGCCCTGGCCTCCGGCAGACGAGGTCGGCGATCCGGTGCCGACCCCGGACCCGGTTGCGGTGTCGTCTCCGACGAGCGCGACTCCGACGAGCGCGACTCCGACCGCAGCGGAGCTCGCCGGCCCGATTCCAGCTCCCGCAGTGCGCACCATGGTCGGCACCCCGCTCAGGCGGGGGCTTCCGAGGGTCGTCAGCGGGGATCCCTGGCCCCCGGCGGGCGCCGCACCCCTGCCGGTGCCGGAGCCCTCAGCATCCGCGACGCGCACCGAGACGGAGGCACCCGATCCGGCCACCGCACCCGCTCAAGCGCGCCCCGCGCCTGATCCAGCGCGCCCCGCCCGGCCTGCTCCGGTCCCGCCGTCCGCGCAATCCGACATCACTGCGTCGGCGAAGTCCGGGCCGCGGACGGTCGCCCCCAGGACGGCGGCGCAGCGCGTGAGGTCCGGCGTCCTGGGAGCACTCGGGCTGGTCGCGGTTGCGGGAATCATCGTACTCGCCGCGCGCGGCGTGACCACGCTGCCCGGAGTCCCGGAGTTCCTCGAGCGCCACCCGGGCGAGTACCACTCGCGCGTGGAGACCGAGGAGGGCTTCCCGGCGTGGGCGAGGTGGACGCACTACCTGAACTTCTTCTTCACGGTGCTGATCGTGCGCACGGGGCTCCTGGTGCGGCATCAGCAGAAACCGCCGGCCTTCTACATGCCGAAGCGGGGCGGCAAGAAAGTTTCGATCTTCCTCTGGCTGCACACCTCCCTGGACGTGCTGTGGCTGATCAACGGCATCGTGTTCGTCGTGCTGCTGTTCGCGACGGGGCACTGGGCCAGGATCGTGCCCACCAGTTGGGAGGTGTTCCCGAACGCGGCGTCGGCTCTCCTGCAGTACCTCACGCTGGAATGGCCGGTCGATAACGGCTGGGTGAACTACAACAGCCTGCAGCAGCTGATGTACTTCCTCGTCGTGTTCGTCGCGGCCCCGCTCGCGGTGATCAGCGGGGCGCGGATGAGCGAGTGGTGGCCGCAGCACGCGAACCGGCTGAACCGACTGTACCCGGCGCCGATCGCGCGCGCGATCCACTTCCCGACGATGCTGTTCTTCGTGCTGTTCGTCATCGTGCACGTGATCCTAGCACTCTCGACCGGTGCGCTGAGGAACCTGAATCACATGTTCGCCGGCACCCCCGAACCGTCCTGGGTCGGGTTCTGGTGGTTCGCGGCCGGGTTCGTCGTGACGGTCGGTGCAGTGGTCGCTTCCAGGCCCC
>JAPSIU010000048.1 GCA_031178565.1 Leucobacter sp.
CGTCGCCGAGGCGATGAGCTCTCCCGCGCGATCGGGATCGTCGATCGTCATGACCCGCTTGGCGGTCGAACCGAACCAGCCGGTGAGGCTGAACTCCTGGAACGCGTCGCGTTCGCGATCGGCGACCGGCACGAGCCCGACGAAGAGCACCAGCGCCGTCGCATCCTGCCAGGCCGTGTGGATCGCGATCATCGCGTTCGCGGCACCCGGTCCCCGGGTGACCATCGCGATGCCCGGCCGGCCGGTGAGTCGCCCCTCCGCGAGCGCCATGAATCCGGCGCCTCCCTCGTGGCGGCACACGACCGTCGCGATGGGCGAATCGTGAAGGCCGTCGAGCACGTCGAGGTAGCTCTCTCCCGGCACCGCGTACACGCGCTCCACGCCGTGCGCCTCGAGCGTGCGCACGATCAGGTGTCCGGCCGACTGAGACATGGTTCAGGTCCTCTCGATGGTGCGGGGTCTCGGCTTCGCCGCTTCCGGTGTCAGTGCTTGAAGCCGGGAAGGTTCACGCTGAGGCGCGGGGCGATCGCACCGGCCACGGCGGTGAACAGCGACAGGAACGCGAGCATCGCGGCGGCGGGCCACCAGTGGTTGGCGGCGGCCGCGACGAACCCCGTGGCGAGCAGGGGGATGAATCCGGAGAGCATGCCGGCGACGTTCTGTGCGAGGCCCACACCCGTGTAGCGGGTCTTCGCCGGGAAGAGGCCCGTCAGCACCGTGCCGGACGCGGCGTAGGGGAGCGAGAGCGCGGCCACGGCGAGAGTCATCGCGAGGACGACGAGCACGGGGACGCCGGACGAGAGCAGCATGAACGCCGGCACCGCGACCACGGCGGAAAGGACGCCGCCCCAGAGGATCACTCGGCTCGCGCCGTACTTCGAGCCGAGCGCGCCGCCCCAGATCAGCACCGGGATCTCGACCGCTGCCGCGATCATGCCGCCGAGCAGCATCAGCGAAGAGTCGTATCCGAGCACGTTGACGCCGTAGTAGACGCAGAAGGCGGTGACGAGGTAGAAGCCGCCGACGCCGAGCAGGGCCGCGGCCATGCCGACGATGATCTGCCGCCAGCTGTCCTTGAAGGTGGTGAGCACGGGGCTCTTGGCGATCTCGCCCGACTCCTCGAGCTGGCGGAAGACCGGCGACTCCTCGAGCTTGCTGCGGATGTAGACCGCGACGAGCAGCAGCGGGAGCGCGATGAGGAACGGGATCCGCCAGCCCCAGGCGTCGAAGTTCTCCTGCGAGAAGAGGAGGGTCATGACGAAGAACCCGCCCGAGGAGAGGATGGTGCCGATGGGAGAGCCGATCTGCGGGATCGCGGCGTAGCGGGCGCGGAGGTGCAGGGGGGCGTTCTCGACCACGATCGTCATGGCCCCCGACCACTCTCCGCCCACGAAGAGGCCCTGCATCACGCGCAGCAGCACGAGCAGCACCGGCGCGGCGATGCCGATGGCCGCGTAGGTCGGCAGCATGCCGATGAGACCGGTCACGAGGCCGATGCCGACGATCGTGATCATGAGCACCTTGCGCCGGCCGATCCGGTCGCCCATGCGGCCGAAGATGATGCCTCCGATGGGTCGAGCGGCGAGGCCGACGCCGAAGGTCGCGAACGACGCGAGCGCCGCGGCGGTGGCGTTCTCGCTCGTGAAGTACTGGACGTTGAAGACCAGCGCCGCAGCCGCGCTGAAGAGGAAGAAGTCGTACCACTCCAGCGCCGTGCCGATCAGCGCCCCGAGGGCGACCTTGTTGGCGTCCTTGATGCTGAGTTCCTGCGTGGCGTCGTACTCTATCGCCGACGTGTTCGTCGTCTCGCTCATGTTTCTCTCCGTCGAGGGTGCGGGATGCGGGTGAGGGCGTGCCGCCGCGTGCGCGGTGGCCTCGATATTCGAGGATCCCAGGGGATTCGCCCACTAGTCGACCCCCTTCGCCACCAGTTTTCCCGCCCAGCCGGTGCATATGCACATATTCTGGAGGAATGATTCTCGATCCGCCTCGCGTCCTGAGCGACACGCCGGTCCCCGGGGACCGCGCGCGATGGCTGGAGCTCCTCGGCGGGCTCGACGTGAACGCGCTCACCGAGAGCTTTCTCGCCCTCGTGGCGAACGTTCCCGGATACGATCCGCCACCGGTCCCGCTCTCCGAGGTCCGGCGCACCGGACGGCTGTCCTTCATCGCCCTCGTGGACGGCCTGCGCGACGGCGGCCTCCATCAGACGATCGCGGTCGCGAACGACGTCGGGGTGTCCCGCGCACGGGCCGGGATCCCGCTCACCTCGCTCATGACCGCCATCCGCCACGACTTCACGGTGCTCTGGGAGGCGCTCACCCGGGTCGCCGCGGCAGACGACGCCGAACTCATCGTGCGTCACACCGGCATCGTGCTGCGAACGGTCGACGAGTACGCCGGACAGACGCAGCGCGCCTATATCGCCGAGGTGCAGCGCATGCGCGAGGAGGCCTCATCGGTGCGTCAGGGCCTCATCGCGAGCCTGTTCCAGGACGCCCGGCCGACCGGCGAGCGCATCGCGACCATCGCCTCCGAACTCGGCGTCCCGCCCGAGTCGCCGCTGCTCGTCATCGCCGCAGCCACCGACGACATCGCCGCGCTGCGGGTCTTCGTCTCGAAGTTCGAGCGCGCCGGAGCGACCGTCTTCACCCACCACCTCGGCGACACCCTCGTCGCCTTCACCCGGCACGTCGAGCTGCCGGGCTCCCGTCTCGACGAGGTGATGCAGGAGCTCCCGGCCCTCCGTGCCGGGATCGTACCGGCCCCGGCCGGCCTGAGCGACCTCCGCCAGGCCTCGACCACGGCTCGGGATCTCGCCCGCCTCTACGCTCCCGATGAAGAGGGCGCGATGACGTGGACCCGCGGGTGGGCACGGCTCGCATCCAGGGCCCTGACAGCTGCGGGAAACCCGATCCTCGTGGACGTGAACGCCGCGCTCGCCGCCTGCGGGGCTGCGGAGCGGGCCCGGCTCGAGGAGTCGGTGCGCAGCTACCTCACCACGGGAAGCGTCGGGGCTTCCGCGGAGGCCCTGTTCTGCCACCGCAACACGATTTCGAATCGTCTCCGCCGCTTCGCGGAACTCACCGGGGTCGACCCCCTGATCCCGGAGCAGGCCGCCCGCCTCGTCGTCGGCTGGGCGTGACGAGCCCGCCCCGATGCTCCGAATCCGCCCCGAGAAGGTGCTCGCTCGCCCCGAGCACACGGCCGCACCCCTACTCTGAAAGCATGAAGTGTCCGAGTGATGGAACCACCCTGCTCATGAGCGAGCGGCAGGGCGTCGAGGTCGACTACTGCCCCGAGTGCCGCGGCGTCTGGCTCGACCGAGGCGAGCTCGACAAGATCCTCGAGCGGGCTCGCGCCGAGGCGGAGGCGATGCTGTCGTCCGTCGAGCCCCCCGCACCGCCCGCGCAGCCGGCCGCTCCTGCGGGCCAGCCCCCCGCGCCCCCCGTCACGCCCCAGCCGCAGTATTCGCAGCCGCCCGCGCAGCCCCGCTACGACGAGCCGCGCTATGACGACCGGCGGCGCGATCCGTACCGCGACGAGGACCGCGGCTACGATCGCGATCGCGGCTACGGGGATCGTGACCGGGGCTACGGGGATCGCAGCCGCGGCTACGGCGACCCCCGCTACGGCCACAAGAAGAAGAAGCCCTTCGACTTCCTGGGCGACATCTTCGATTGAGCGCCCGCGGCGCTCCCTCGGCGCCGCGAGCGAGGGCTCAGCCGATCCGATCCTCGACGATCCGGCGCAGAGCGTTCATCGTCAGTTCCACCGACACGACATCGATGCGCTCGTCGTTGCCGTGCACCCCTTCGCGATACCGCTCGTACGTCCAGTCGGGCCCGAGCAGCCCGAAGCCGTAGGCGGGGATCCCGAGTTCGCGCAACACGCGCGCGTCCGATCCCCCCGCGGCCATGATCGGCACGACCGGCGCTCCCGCCACGTCTCCGACGGCTCGCTCGATGGCTGCGAACAGGGGGGTGTCCTTGCTCGACGAGGTGGCCGCCCAGCCCCGCAAACGCCGGATCTCGATGTTCTCGGCGAGGGGCCCGAGCACGGCGGCGATCAGTTCGTCCACGTCCTCGTCGCTCGTCCCGGGCAGTGTCCGGATGTCGAGGTCGATCCGGCCGACCGCCGGGATGACGTTGTGGGTCTTCCCCACGCGCAGCACCGTCGGAGACATCGTGACGCGCGAGACGGCGTGAGCGTACCCCGCGATGCCGCCGAGGTGCGGAAGGGCCGCGTCCACGCGGACCGGATCCCGCAGCCGCTGGGCGAGCGCCGGGTCGTCGATCCGCGCTGCGACGAAGGCGTCCCAGAGCTCGCTCAGCTGCACCGCAGGCATCACCTCGCCGAGCCGCTGGAGAACCTCGCCCACCCGGTACGCCGCGCTGTTGGCGCCGTACGGGATCGAGGCGTGCCCGGGTCGTCCCCGCACCACGAGACGCCGTCCCGCCGAGCCCTTCTCCGCGACCTCGATCGCGACGTGCTTGCCCATCCGCATCCCGCCGGACTCGGAGAGCGCCTCGCTCACCCGCACCTTCTCGGGGTGCTCGCGCAGCAGCCAGTGGATCCCGTAGTCGCCGCCCGCCTCCTCGTCGGCCACCGCGAGCAGCACCAGATCGCCGCGCGGGCGCTCGGGCGCTCGGGCGACCTCGCGCAGCACCGCGGCGAAGGAGGCCGTGAGGTAGAGCATGTCGACCGCGCCGCGCCCCCAGACCTCGCCGTCGATCAGCTCTCCGCCGAAGGGATTGCGCGTCCAGCCCTCGGGATCGACCGGCACGACGTCGATGTGCCCGAGCAGCCCGAGGCTCGGCGCCGACGGATCGGTGCCGCGCACACGGGCGATGAGCGAGGCGCGGCCGGGCGAGGCCTCCAGCACCTGTGTCTCGATCGTTCCCTCGGGCGCCCGCGCGAGGAATCGTTGCAGCACCCGGACGTTCCGGATCTCCTGACCGGAGCTGGGCTGGCCGTCGTTCACGCAGCCCTCGCGGATCAGCGCGCGCAGCAGCTCGATCGCGTCGGCCGCGGTGCCGCTCCCGTCGGGCAGCGCTTCTCGGCCCTCTCCAGACACCCGGTTCCACCTCCGCTTCCGTCGGGCCCTGCCCGCTGCGTTCTACCCTACTCTTCCGCGACTTCCCCTCGAGCAGCAGCGGTCACCGTCCGCTCGACGGAGTCGAGGATCGCCCCGATCCCGGCACGATAGACGCTGATGCCGTCGATGGCGAGCAGCGCCTCGCGGTGCTCGCGCACGAGCGGGAAACCCGAGAGGTCGACGGATCCGAAGGTGCTGATCCACGGCGTGGCGCCGTCTCGGGCGCGTCCTCCGCTTCGATCCACCATGACCTCGTGCGCCAAGGCTGCGCTATGCGCGAGTGCGAAGCCGGAGAGCGCGGCATATGCGCGGATGAGCGCTTCACCCGAGAGCCCTCCCTCGTGCAGCATCTCGAGGATGAATTCGACCGCGGAGGTGTCGCCGGGGCCGACGGGATCGGTCACGGCTCCCTCGATGCCGATCGACGGATGCTCGAGACTGAGCTCCGCGGTGCGGATCAGAAAGACCTCGAGTCGTTGCCGCCAGTCGCCCTCGGTCGCACGCGCCTCGTTGACGGCCCTCCCGCTCAACCGGTCCTGAGCCGCGCGCGTCAGTTCGTCCTTGTTGCGGAAGTGCCGGTACATCGCCGTGGCGTCGACGTCGAGCGCCTCGCCGAGTCGCTTGAACGTCACGCGGGAGTGCGGTTCGCTGCGCGCCAGCTCGAGGAGCGCGTCGACGATGACCCGTCGGTCGAGCCGCCCTCGTCTGGCACCCGCTGCCTCAGCCATCTCGTCTCCCGTTCGCCGTTCGCGGACCCGCTCAGTCTATCCATCCGACATCAACGGCCATGTCAACGCTCGTGTCAATGGAATTGACTCGATGCGGTTCCTCCCCGTAGTGTGGCCGCACGGATCAGTGACGATACCCCGAGGAGCACCCTGGTGAGCAGTATCCCGCACGCGGATGTCGTGTTCGAGCACGGCTGGATCTACACCGGGACGGAGGGCGCACCGCGGCCCGGGGGCCTCGCCATCGCCGAGGGCAGGATCCTGAGCACCGACTCCGAGGAGGTGGCTCGGCTCGCCGTCACGGCGCGCGAGCGCGTGGACCTCGACGGTCGCCTCGTGGTGCCGGGATTCCAGGACGCGCACGTTCATCCGGTCCTCGCGGGGATGGAACTGCTCAGCTGCGACCTCTCCGGCTGCACCACCGCCGAGGAGACCCTCTCGGCGATCGAGGCCTACGCGGCGGCGCATCCCGAGCTCGACTGGATCCTCGGCGCCGGCTGGTCGATGGACGCGTTCCCGGGCGGCACGCCGACCCGGCAGATGCTCGACGCGATCGTACCCGAGCGCCCCGTCCTCCTCGAGAACCGCGACCATCACGGAGCCTGGGCCAACACCCGCGCCTTCGAGCTCGCCGGGCTGGACGCCGGCACACCCGATCCCGCCGACGGCCGCTTCGAGCGCGAGCCCGACGGTACACCGGCGGGAACCGCCCACGAAGGAGCGATGAGCCTGTTCGCGGCGGTGCGGCCGCGGGCCACGCAGGATCAGGCGTACGCCGGCCTCCTCGCCGCGCAGCAGCACCTGCTCGGATACGGGATCACGGCGTGGCAGGACGCGGCGGTCGGCGAGTTCATGGGCAGCCCCGATACCGTCCCCGTCTACCTGCGTGCGGTCCGGGAGGGAGCGCTCAAGGTCCGCGTACGCGGGGCGCAGTGGTGGAACCGGGAGGACGGCGAGGCGCAGCTGGAGCCGATCCTCCGCCGTCGCGACGACGTGGCCGCGAGCTGCGATCCCGAGCGGCTCTCCCTCGCCTCCGTGAAGGTCATG
The DNA here is from genome assembly GCA_031178565.1 of Leucobacter sp. Taxonomy (GTDB): domain Bacteria; phylum Actinomycetota; class Actinomycetes; order Actinomycetales; family Microbacteriaceae; genus Leucobacter. The sequence continues at coordinate 6,874 of JAPSIU010000048.1, forward strand.
GTGGACGGTGTCGCCGAGAACTTCACGGCCGCGATGCACGACTGCTATCGGGACCACGGCGGCCGCACGACCGGCAATCGCGGAATATCCTTCTTCGACCCGCGGGAGATGGCGCGCTTCGTGGCCGCCCTCGACGCGAGCGGCATGCAGGTGCACTTCCACGCCCTCGGCGACCGCGCCGTCACGGAGGCGCTCGACGCCCTCGAACGGGCGCTCGCGGAGAACGGGCCGACCGACAATCGGCATCACCTCGCCCACCTGCAGCTCGTGCGCCCGGAGGACGTAGCGCGCTTCGCCTCGCTCGGCGCGACCGCGAACATCCAGGCGCTCTGGGCCTGCCACGAGGACCAGCTCGACGAGCTCACGCTTCCGTTCCTGGCCGAGGACGCGGAGGAGCGCCACTACCCCTTCGGCGAGCTCGCCGCGGCGGGCGTTCGCCTCGCGGCCGGGAGCGACTGGTCGGTCTCGAGCCCGGATCCGATCCAGGCGATCCACGTCGCGGTGAACCGAGTCGGCCCGGGGGACGACCGGCCTCCGCTCGGCCCCGAGCGCCAGAAGCTCACCCTTGCTCAGGCGGTCGACGCGTACACTCAGGGCACCGCGCGCATCAATCACCTCGATCGCGTCACCGGACGGCTGACCCCCGGGGCCCACGCGGATCTCGTGATCCTCGACCGCAACCTCTTCGACCTCCGGTCGGAGGATCTGCACACGGCTCGCGTCGACGAGACCTGGATCGGCGGCGAGCGGGTCTTCGCGCGGCTCGAGCAGGTGGAGTGATCCCCGTCAGCAACTGCCCCTCCTCGTGGAGCAGTAGCCCATCAGTGCGCTTGCCATCAGAAGCCTCTCCGAACCTTCCGAATCACCTATCTCTGAGGTACTCTGAACGCGGACGTCCCGCCCCCTGAACCCCATATTCCAAGGTGCGGGGCGTCTCTCGCGCCGCGGGACCGCCGTGCGGCCGGATTCCGGCGCGGCGGGCTACAGGGCTACCGCGCCTACGGACTACATGTCCAGATGACCGAGGAACTCCCCGGTGTACGGGCAGAGGTAGGCGACCGTGTCGGTGACGCGGACAGTGAAGTCCGTGCCGCCCGGGACCTCGAACCGCTCGCCCTCGGCGTAGGTCTTCCACTCCCCCTGCCCGGCCGGCTGCTGCACGTCCCAGCTGCCGCGGACGAGGTGCATCCACTCCTTCACCGGGGCCTCGAAGGTCCACTCGCCGGGCTCCATCACGCCGACGGTGAAGTTGCCCTGCTCGTTCTTGAACTCGAGGCTGCGCACCTGACCATCGAAGTACTCGTTCTGACCGATCATGCGATCACTCCTTTGCAGAATCACTTTCGCGGCCCGACCATCGCAGGCCCAGAGATCAGCGTAGGGAACGAAGGGACTCGAGAATATCGCCACAACGTACATATTCCGGGTCGCAGAATAACCGCGGCGGCGATGCCCGGCGCTACCATGGGATCATGCGCAGCGACCACGACGATGAAGGCCCGTCCCCCGCCGCGCTGCAGCGCGCGCTCGGTCTCCAGATGGAGCTCACCGCCATCGTGACGCGCGGAGGCGGTGCGGATCGGCTCCTCGCCGGATGGCAGCAGCGGACGGGTGAGGCCGTCGCGGTCTTCGATCGGCTCGGCCGACCGCTCGGCCGCAGCGGCGCATTCCGGCCCGATGTCCTCGCCGCCGTCGGTGAGCGCCTCACTGACGGTATGCTTCGCCTCGGCGAGATCCTGCGTCTCGGACCGTCCTCCGGGCCCCGGCTCGCCGAGGACGTGGAGGTCACCACGTTCGCCGGACACGACACCGTGCGCGGCTACCTCGCGAGGATACCCTCGGGGGAGGAGAGTGCGGAGCTCACCTCCCCGGCGCTCCGCTCCCTGCTCGCACTCGAGTACGAGCGCCACTGGCTCCTCGACGAGCCCGCACGCCGTCAGCGCGCCGAGCAGCTCAGACGCGCCCTCGAACTCGGAGATGCGGGCGGCGCGCGAGCGTACCTCAGGGGAATCGGCATCGACTCGCGCGAGCTTCGCGGGCTGGCGATCGAAGCGCGCAACGAGACGCACGCCGAGGTGCTCGTGGACGACCTCTCGGCGATCCTCGCCACCGCGCTCATCAGACATCGGCACCGCGTCGTCGAGTGCCTGGTCGGCGCCGATCCCCAGCAGTCCCTCGCGGACTACGGCCTCGACGTGCCGATCGGCGTCGGCACGCCGCTCGCACCGGAGCACGCCGCGCGCAGCATGCGCCAGGCGGCGCTCGCTCTCGAGACGAGCCGGCGCGTCGGCACCCCGATCGAGTACCGCGACGGCGCGTCGCACGACTTCCTCGTCCGGGTCGCCTCCCCCGCCTACCTCGAAGCGTTCTCCTCGGCCGCGCTCGATCCGATCCTGCGGGCCCGCGGCGGCGAGGATCTCCTGCGCACACTGCACACCTGGCTCGTCGAGCGGCGGTCGATCGAGGCCGCTTCCGAGCGGATGGGCGTCCACCGCCACACGGTGCGCAACCGCATCCAAAAGGTCGCCCAGCTCACCGGGCACGATCTCGACAACATCGACACCCAGACGGAGCTGTGGCTGGCGATGAAGGCCCGCGGCTTCGGGGAGAATCGGGACAGCATCGCCTGAGCGTACAAACTCAGACGGAATGATTGGACGCAGGGGTGATTCTCAACCCGCGCGGCGGGTGCCAGGATGTGCTGTGACCACCACCGCCCGGGGCGCAACGGCGCCTCGATCAGGTACTCGACGAGGAGCACCCAGATGTCCACATCCACCACCGAAGCAGAGAACAGATCGCTGCTCCGCCGCGTCGTCGTGGCGAGCGGGCTCGGCACACTGCTCGAGTACTTCGACTACGCGAGCTACAGCTATCTCGCGACGACGATCGCCATCGTCTTCTTCCCGCCGGAGGACCGCACCGTGGCGCTGATGAGCACGTTCGCCGTGTTCGCGCTCTCCTTCCTCGTGCGCCCGCTCGGCGCCTTCATCTGGGGCAGCCTCGGCGACAGGATCGGCCGGAAGAGCATCCTCGCCACGACCATCATCCTCATGTCGGGCGCTACATTCCTCATCGGCTTCATCCCGGGCTACGCGACCATCGGCGTCGCCGCACCGATCCTGCTCCTCCTGCTCCGGATGACGCAGAGCTTCTCGGCCTCGGGCGAATACGCGGGCGCCGGCACCTTCGTCGCCGAGTACGCTCCCGCGAAGAAGCGCGGGCTGCTCACGAGCGTCGTGCCGATCGCGGCCGCGGGCGGCTTCCTGCTGGCGTCGCTCATGACCACGATCCTCTACGCGACCACGAGCCCCGAGTTCATGCAGCAGTGGGGCTGGCGGATCCCGTTCCTGATCGCGGGCCCCCTCGGGATCGTCGGCCTGTGGCTGCGCACCCGCCTGGAGGACACCCCTCAGTTCCGCCGTGTGCAGGAGCTGGAGCGCGAGCAGCGCGACCGCGAGGCGCGGCAGGGCACGCGGGTCGAGGTCCCGAACCGGTGGCAGGAGGTGGGCAAGAGCCTCCCGTCGATGCTCAAGGTGCTGCTCGTCATGTCGCTCAACGCCGGCGCCTACTATCTGCTGCTCAGCTACACGCCGACCTTCCTCATCGAGGAGGCCGGGATGGACGAGGCAAGCGCGACGCTCGTCGTCACGATCGGTCTCGTGGCGCACATCGTCTTCATCCCGCTCGCGGCTCGCCTGTCCGACCGCATCGGCCGCAAGCGCACCCTCATGATCTCGAGCATCGCGTTCATCGTGCTGAGCTACCCGATCATGATGCTGTTCTCGATCGGCGGCGTGGTCCTGGCCGCGATCGTGCTCATCGGCTCGCTGCTGTTCTTCGCCATGAACGACGCCGTGTTCCCGTCGTTCTTCACCGAAATGTTCGGCACCCGCTCGCGCTACCTCGGCTTCGCCCTGCCGTTCAACGTCGGCGCGATGCTGTTCGGCGGCGTGGCACCGCTCATCGGCACCTGGCTGATCGCGGTCACCGGCAACTCGGCGTCTCCCGCGTTCTTCCTCATGGGGATCGGCGTGCTCTCGCTCATCGGCCTGCTGCTGAGCGCGGAGACCACACGCACCGACCTCGTCGATGTGCAGAGCGAGGTCGGCACGGCGCCGATCCAGACGGTGTAGTTCGGAGCCGATGCCGACTCGCGGTCTCCAGGTTCCGTCTCCGGGTCCGCCGGTCCACCGGTTCCGCGCCCATCCGCGTCCGGGTCACGCGCGAGGGACCGGCGGGCCGAGCCAGAGCAGCACGAGGAACACGGCCGTGACACCGGCCGCGAGCAGCACGAGCGACAGCCAGGGGTGCTTCAGCACCCACGCCTGCACGTGCTCGATGAAGCCTCGCGGAGCGTCTCGGCCAGGCGCGAGGCGCCACGGGCCGGCGAGGAGACCCCGCCGATCGACCACGATCTCGAACGGAACGGTCGCGAACGGCACCACCGCGCACACGAGCCCCACCAGCCCGGTGCCGGGCCGCCACTTCTGGTTGACCCACACGAACACCGTCGAGACGCAGTAGCAGAGGAACACGAAACCGTGGATCCCGCCCGCCACCGGTACGGCCGCATCGGTGACTCCCGTGCCGCGCAGCACCAGCGCCGTGATCAGGCCGGCCCAGGTGACGACCTCGGCGAACGCGAACGTGCGGAACAGAAGACGCGGCGACATGACTTCACCGTATCGCGTCCACATCGCGGCACTCCTGGGAGATCGCGATCCGAGCCAGTGAGTTCGTATCGGGCACGATCCCGGTCAACGGATCCGGCTTCGGCTCGGGTCCGGGCAGTTTGCCCGTGTCCCGCGTGGCGTTCCAGGTGTTCCCGTGGCCATCACATTTATCGAAGAAAGCTTGAAAGGCCCGGAACCGCCATCACTGACCTCTAGGGGAGGCTGACCTCTCACCCATACCGGCGACGGCGGGCGGCCTTGCTCCAGCCCGCTCGCGACTTCTCTGCGTCTGGTGCGTGCTCGAGCGGTCTGCGGGGAGAGTGACGCGGCGTATCGTCCGGAGGAAGATCTGCGGCGGCAGTCTCGACGGGATGCGGGCGCAGCATCAGCGTGAGGCCGTCAATATCGACGGGCTCCCAATGATGACCGTGCACCCGCACATCGAGACCCTGCTCTGTGCGCACCGAACGGACGAGAATCGCCCGGCCGGGGCCGATCATCTCGACCGTACGCTCCCACAGAACCTCGCGCACCCTGCCGTTGACTTTGCCGACGAACACGCCAGCCGAGATCTCCATCAGCCAGCGAGTGAGGAAACCTCGCAACCCCGGCGGACAAGCGGTGAGTACGAGGACGATCACTGCGCCTCCCCGGAGGATATCCTCGGCAGCGCGGCGGGGTCCGTTTGCCCAGCCTCACCGTGGTCGAGGGCACCATGCGTACCGAGATCAGGAGAGGGTGCAACATCGACCCGCTCGTCCCCGTAGGCGGTACCACCGCGAACCGTCGACCCGTCATCGCTCCAGAGGCGCACTTCGTCGACTTCGAGGGAGATCTCTTCGGAGCCCCGATCCCCGAGCCTCGAACCCGCCGAGCTCGGCATCTCAGACAGCACGAGTGGGGGCTCTTCGGGAAGCAGGAGCCTCTGCAGATCCCGCGCGCACCGCGAGAGGAAAGCGCCTCCGTGCAGCACATCGCGAAGCCGGCGCCTGGACTCACCTCCGATGTCGAGCGGCGGATCCGCGGCGATGTCGAACGCGAGGGGAATCGTCAACTCGGCCTTGTACAGGTCCGCGATGTCATACACGAACGATCGCGCATGGCCGGTGTGCACGAACCCCAGCCCCGGCGAGCATCCAAGCGCGACGATAACGGAGTGGACGACTCCGTAGAGGCTTGTGTTCGCTGCCGATAGCGCTTGATTGACAGGGTCACCCCCGGAGAAGTCTTCAGGGTCGTAATCGCGCTTCGACCATAGCACTCCGGTGCGCTTGGAATGCTCCCGATAGATCCGGCGTACTCGAGCGCCCTCGCGACCGCGCAGCTGATTCAGGGTCAGTCTCGAGATATCCTCGGCGGGAAACCTCATAGCGTACATCGCCCGAGCCACCTGCACGCGGGTCCGCGGCTGGGAGACGAGCTTCGCCTGCGCCTCGAGCATCTTCGTGTTGCGGGAGAGGCCGCGGCCGTGCGCGTAGTACCGAACCCCCTGCTCCCCCACCCACGCGGCGGTCGAGCCGCTTTCGGCGATGAGCATCATCGCCTGATGCGTGACGGTCGCACCGGGACCGAGCAACAGCACTCCGAGAGACGCCGCCGGAATGTGCACCGTTCCGCGCTCTCCACTGGCAGTGATGGCGTTGGCGTCACGCTGCACCGTGCAT
>JAPSIU010000334.1 GCA_031178565.1 Leucobacter sp.
GCTGGAACGAATCCAGCGCACCGGGTACCACGATCGCGCCGAGCAGCACGATGATCGGGATGCCGAGGAGCACGAAGAGGTACCACCTGAGCCCCACCCGCCACTGCACGTAGCGGCGCAGGAGCCGCCCGATGCCCGCTCGGCCCTCCGTCACCCCGGTCATGACGAACGCCGCGATCGTGGGTCCGGTGTACGTCGCTCCCGCGATCAGGATCGCGATCACCGGCTTGGGAAGCGTGTAGGGCAGGATGCCCGTTCCGGTCTCGGAGAGCACGACGGGCGCCTCGACGATCCACGCGAAGGCGAACGCCATCACGAAGAAGGAGATGAGCGGATGCCGCGCGAGCAGGCCGTCTCGTCGTGATCGCAGTGGTCGGCCGGTGGCGTCGACGGTGGTCATGATGCATCCTCCCCGGGAAGAGCTGCCTTCTCGACGCGCCAACGGCGTGCGATGGGCCAAGTGTCCCACTCGCCGGAGTGGGCCGGTGGCCCCCGAACGAGGCTGGCTGGACGACGCTCGCTCGCGGCGAGATACCGCTGCTACGGGGCCGGCGAAGCGTCGACGAGGAACTCGGCGATCGCCAGCGCGAGCGTCTTCGGCTCCCACGAGTGGTTCGCCGCGGCGATGCTGCGCATCTGGGCGTGCGGCATCGACGCGACGAGGGACTGCGCGGCCGAGGCCATGATCGGCAGGGTGTCCTCGCCGATGATCGCGAGCGTCGGTGCGGCGATGCCGCGCCACAACTCGACCCGCGGTGCCGACTGGGTCCAGGCGAGGGACTCGGCATCGGGCTCGAGGCTCGGGGCGATCTCGACCATGGTCGGCCATGCCGGGCTCTGCTTCGCGCCCGCGAGCCACTCGGGTGGCATGTCGCGCATGTAGAACTCGACGGCGCCCTCGTGGTCGCCGGCCGCGATCCGCTGCCGGAGGCCGGCCAGGAACTCAGCGCCCTCGCCGCCGCCCTCCTCGTCGAGCGGCACCTCGAAGAACACGAGCTTCGAGACGGGAAGCCCCGCGGCCGCGGCGGCGAGGGCGATCGAGCCGCCCGAGGAGTTGCCGAACAGCGCGACCGCGTCGTCGGCGCCCTCGGTGAGCGCCTCGGTGAGCGCCCGCAGGTCGTCGATCGTCTGGGCGAGCGTGATCGGGGCATCCGCCCGGCTCTCTCCGCGGCCGCGCCGGTCGTAGTTCACGACCGTGAAGCCGTGGCCGGCGAGCTCGTGCGCCATCGCGCGGGTGGTCGGGTCGAACCCCCGGAACTGCATCGCGCCCCCGATGAGGATCACCGGTGGCCCCGACCCCTCGATGTCGTAGGCGATGCGCGTGCCGTCGGCGGATGTCACGTAGTCGGTCATCGAGCCCCCTCGTCGTCGGCGACAGGCTACGCCGTCCCGCCGACGCCCTCCACCGCTTGCCCCGGCACCGGTGCGTCTGCTCCGCTCCGTGACGGATGCCGCCGGCCGGCGTGGGCTGCGGATGCCGCCGGGCGGCGTCAGCCGATGAGGAGAGTTCGGGCGACACACCGCCGGTGGCCGCCCGACACGCGGACGGCGGCCCGGATTCTCCTCATCCGCCGACACCGCAGGCCCAGCGCGAGGATGACGCGACGCGCCGCGACACGCACGCCGAGCCGCCGCGGCAATGTCGGTGGGTGGTGGCAACATGAGTGGCACAACACCATATGTAGGGGTAGCGGCATCCATCCGCCCCAAGGTGTCGGGGAATGCGACACGCCGGGGAATCCGTCCACAGGAGAGAAATCTCGAAACGGGCGGGTTGTGGATAACCTTGCGGGTCACCGCGAGAATCCGCGGTTCACCGGCGCATCCGATTGGGGATGAGCGGTGGATAACCCGGTGGAAAACTACAGACGTGTAACTACAGCATGTTGTGGCGGTTCAGTTTCACAGGCACTAGATGTAGTATTGAAAGTACGAAATCGGCAGTACGGGGGCGCTCCTCCGGGAGCTCGAGAACTCGAAGAGAACGAGGGGAAACCATGACGGTCACGGTCTACACCAAGCCTTCCTGCGTCCAGTGCAACGCGACGTACCGTGCGCTCGACAGCAAGGGCATCGAGTACGAAGTGCTCGACGTCTCGGTCGACGAGAACGCCCTCGCACAGGTCAAGGAGCTCGGCTACCTGCAGGCCCCGGTCGTCATCACCGACGAAGACCACTGGTCGGGCTTCCGCCCCGACAAGATCGCCGAACTCGCCTCGCGTCTCGCGTAGCGTCCGCCGGTCAGCTCGGGCGAGTGAGCCGAAGACGGATGCGACGAAGGATGCACCATGACGAACCTGGTCTACTTCTCGAGCGTCTCTGGCAACACCAAGCGATTCATCGAGAAACTGGGCCGCCCGGCGGCCCGGATTCCGCTGCTCGCGCGTGAGGATTCCCTCCGCGTCGACGAACCCTACGTGCTCGTCGTCCCCACCTACGGCGGGGGCGACGGCAACGGTGCGGTGCCGAAGCAGGTCATCAGGTTCTTGAACGACCCGCACAATCGGGCACTCCTCCGCGGCGTCATCAGCGCCGGCAACACCAACTTCGGCTCGGCCTACGGTCTCGCCGGCGACATCATCGCCGGCAAGACCGGAGTGCCCGTGCTCTACCGCTTCGAAGTATTCGGAACCCCTGACGACGTTCGCGCCGTCGACGATGGATTGGACGCATTTTGGCAAGCTCAGCGGCGAACTCAGCAGCAGACGGCGTAGCGCTCATGGACGCCCCCCGTGTGACGAACACGATGGACTACCACTCGCTCAACGCGATGCTGAACCTCTACGGCCCGAACGGCGAGATCCAGTTCGACAAAGACAAAGAGGCGGCGCGCGAGTACTTCCTCCAGCACGTCAACCAGAACACGGTCTTCTTCCACTCGCTGAAGGAGCGCCTCGACTACCTCGTCGAGAAGGAGTACTACGAGAAGGAAGTGCTCGACCAGTACTCGTTCGAGTTCATCACGAAGCTCAACGACCTCGCCTACTCGAAGAAGTTCCGCTTCGAGACCTTCCTCGGCGCGTTCAAGTACTACACGAGCTACACGCTGAAGACGTTCGACGGCAAGCGCTACCTCGAGCGCTTCGAAGACCGTGTCGTCATGACCGCGCTCGGCCTCGCCCAGGGCGACGAGCAGCTCGCCATCGACCTCGTCGAGGAGATCATCGGCGGCCGCTTCCAGCCGGCCACGCCCACCTTCCTCAACACCGGCAAGGCGCAGCGCGGTGAGCTCGTCTCGTGCTTCCTGCTCCGCATCGAAGACAACATGGAGTCGATCGCCCGCGGCATCAACTCGGCGCTGCAGCTGTCGAAGCGCGGCGGCGGCGTCGCGCTGCTGCTCAGCAACATCCGCGAG
>JAPSIU010000049.1 GCA_031178565.1 Leucobacter sp.
GCGACGCGGAGCAGCGCGCCCAGGTCGTGGAGCGCGAGGCAGAGCATGCCGAGCATGCCGTCGGTGCCGTTGATGAGGGCGAGCCCCTCCTTCTCCGCGAGCACGAGTGCTTCGATCCCGGCCGCGGCGAGGGCCTCGGCCGCGGGGACGGGCGCGGCGTGCGGATCCTCGCTCACGCGCACCTCCCCCTCTCCCATGAGCGTCAGCGCGCAGTGCGCGAGCGGGCTGAGGTCGCCCGAGCAGCCGAGGGACCCGTACTCGTGCACGACCGGGGTGATCCCGGCGTTCAGGATCGCGGCGTAGGTCTCCACGACGATCGGTCGCACCCCGGTGCGGCCGGAGGCGAGGGTGTTCAGGCGCAGCAGCATGAGCGCGCGGACGACCTCCCGCTCCACCTCCGGGCCGGTGCCCGCCGCGTGCGAGCGGATCAGGCTGCGCTGGAGCTGCTGGCGCTTCTCGACCGGGATCTGCACCTTCGCGAGCGCACCGAATCCCGTGGAGACCCCGTAGTGCGGACGCGTGTCGTTCGCGAGATCGTCGATGACGGCCCGGCTGGCGGCGACCCGCTCGAGCGCGGCCTCGCCGATCTCGACGCGTGCGCTCCCGCGCGCCACGGAGACGACGTCGTCGATGGTCAGGGCTGTGTCGCCGAGGACGACGGAAGTGGAGGCGAGTGTGTCCATGTTTCGATCACACCGCACCCGGGGCGCAGGCGGCAGGCGCTTTCCGCTTCTTGCGTCCGGGATCCCGGACATGGAGCGAGCGCGGGGAGCGGGGAAGCGACTCGCCGGCCGGAGCCACGGCTCCGACGATTCTCTCGGACGGCGTCCCTAGAGTGGAGGCATGCCCGTCGGCCTCATCATCGACATCCTCGTGGTGCTCATCATCGTCACCTCGGTCGTCTCCGGTTTCTCCCGCGGATTCCTGCGCGCCCTCGGGACCATCGCGGGCCTCGTCGCCGGGGGCGCCGCGGCCCTCGTCGTGATGCCGCTCGTCGCGGCGTGGGTTCCCGTTCCCGGGTGGAACGCCGGCGCCTCGATCGCATCGGGGATCGCCCTCCTCGCGCTCGGTGTCTCTGTCGGAGAGGGCATCGCCCGCGTGATCCGCAAACCGGTGCACCGGGTGGGCCTCGGCATCGTCGACCGTCTCTTCGGGGGCGCCACGGGGTTCGTCGTCTCGACCGCGATCCTGCTGATCCTGTCGATGAGCATCGGGGCGTTCGGGATCCCGGGCGCAGCCCAGGCCGTCGCCTCGTCCACGACCCTGCGCTTCCTGAACGATGCCACGCCCGCCCCCGTCGAGTCCGCGCTCGCCCGGCTCCGGTCGCTCGCGATCGAGGACGGCATCCCCACCGTGCTCGACGCGGCCGGGATCGCCGACGCCGAGGTTCCCGACGCCGACGCCGACACCGCTGCACTGCGCACCGCCTCGGCGTCGGTGCCGCGCATCACGACGAACGCGCCCAGCTGCCTGGCGGCGAGCTCGGGGAGCGGTTTCGTCATCGCCGAGGAACTCGTGATGACGAACGCCCACGTCGTCGCGGGCGCCGAGGAGGTCGTCGTGGAGGCGCCCGGCGAGTTCCCGCGCTCGGCCAGCGTCGTCTACTTCGACCCGAACGACGACATCGCCGTCCTCTCCGTCGGCGGCCTGAACGCTCCGGCCCTTCCGTTCAGCGCCACACCCGCGAACGGATCCACCGTGTTCTTCCAGGGATACCCGTACGGCGGGCCCTTCACGTCTCGCAGCGCGGGCGTGCTCTCGACCGGGCCGACGATGACTCCCGACATCTACGAGACCTCGTCGGTCTCGCGTTCGGTGACCGGGATCGCGGGCCTGGTCGAGCCGGGCAATTCGGGCGGACCGCTGCTGACGGGGGACGGCGCGGTCGCCGGGATGATCTTCGCGCGGGCGCAGACCACGCCGAACGTCGGCTTCGCCCTCTCGATGGAGGAGCTCGCGCCCGTGCTCGCGGCAGCGCCCTCGCTGAGCGCGGCCGTGCCGACGGGCCCGTGCGCCTGAGCCGCTCCCGGCGGCCCGACCCGTTCCCGGCCGCCCGCCCCACGGACCGGCACCTGCGTCCGGGATCCCGGACCGATCCGCTTCCGCGGGCCGCGCCCCCTCCCCGCCCTCTTGCTAGCGTCGCTGACATGAGTCACGAAGCCGCACCTCTCGACGAAGCGAACGCACGGCCCCTCTCCCACGATCCCTCATGGCCCCGCACGGGGGGCTGGCCGGCGCCGGAGCCGGACGGCAGGGTCGATCTCGCGCTGATCGGGATCCCCACGTCGCGCACCTCGCTCTCCCCCACGAGCGCTCACGAGACGCCGGCGGCGGTGCGGGAGGCGCTCCGGCGGTACTCCGCCCACGTCGTCGCGCCGGGCCGCCCGGAGGAGCGCGGCGCCGAGGCGGAGCTCGTGCTCGACGACGCGCTGCGCATCGTCGACGCCGGAGACGCCCCCGATCCCGACTCCGAAGCGGGCGAGGCCGCAGCGGCGGAGCGGGTCGCCGCTCTCGCGGCACGCTCCGAACTCGTCGTCGCGCTGGGCGGCGACAACGCCCTGACCGTGCCCGCCGCCCTCGGCATCGCAGGCGACGCGCTCGGAACCGCCGGCCTCATCACCCTCGACGCGCATCACGACCTGCGCGACGGGCGCAGCAACGGCTCGCCCGTGCGCCGCCTCGTGGAGGCCGGCCTCGACCCGCGCCGCATCGTGCAGATCGGGATCGCCGACTTCGCGAATTCCGAGGCCTACCGCCGGCGCGCGAGGGACCTCGGCATCACCGTCATCCACCGCGACGAGCTGCACGAGCGCCCCATGCGCGACGTGATCGACGAGGCACTCGCCGTCGCCGGCGCGGGCGGCGGCCCGATCCACGTCGACCTCGACGTCGACGTCTGCGACCGCTCGGTCGCCCCCGGCTGCCCCGCGTCGATCCCCGGCGGTATCCAGGCCCACGAGCTGCGCATGGCGACCCGCCTCCTCGCCGCCGATCCGCGCGTGCGCGGGATCGACATCGCCGAGGTCGACGCCGCCGCCGACGCCCCCGACGGCCGCACGGTCCGCCTCGCGGCGCTCTGCGTGCTCGAGGCCGCGACCGGGCTCGCCCAGCGCCTCGCCGGCCGGGCCCGCCTCTGACCCCGCCCGATCCGCGTCCGGCGCTCCCGGTGCGCCTCGTCTGGCTCGTGCTCCTCGCCGTCTGCTACGCGGTATTCGTGCGGGGCGCGGGCCGGAGGCCGCACCAGCTCACCGACCGCACCGAGCCGATCACGGTCGTGCCGAAGCGGTAACCCTCCGCCGGGGCAGGAACAGGCCCCCGATGAACACGCCGACGAGGACGATCCCCCACACGGCCGCGGCCGCACCGCCGCCGACGAGGAACGGGAAGTTCCAGACGGAGATGGCGAGCACGAGCAGCAGACCGACGCCGCCGAGCGCGGTGGCCGACGTCACCCAGGTCGACGGCGCGCCGGCGGGATCGCGGCGGTGCTTCACGCCGTGGGCGAGGACCGCGAGGCTCGTGAGCGCCATCATCCAGATCACTCCCACGGCGCCGGCCCCGGAGTACCAGGTGTAGATCTGGAGCACCGGGTCGAGCTGGGCCAGCGCCGACAGCACGATGACGGCCGAGGTCACGCCGCTCACCCACAGCGACGCCCGGGAGGGCGCCCGGTGCCTCTCGTGCACCTCGGCGAGGCGGGCGGGCAGCACCCGCCGCTGCCCGAGCGTGAACAGATAGCGGGTCACGATGTTGTGGAACGCGAGCATGCAGGCGAACATGCTCGTGACGACGAGCACCTGCACGATGTCCGCGACGATCGGGGCCACCACCTCGCCGGCGAGCGCGATGACCACCCGATCCGGGCGCTCCGTCGACGCCGCGACGGCCCGATCGGCTCCGAGACCGGCGATGACCAGCCACGACGAGAGGAAGTAGAGCGCGCCCACGGAGAGGACCGCGATGTAGGTCGCGCGCGGCACCGTCCGCTCGGGATCCCGGGCCTCGTTGCGGAAGACCGCCGTGGCCTCGAAGCCGAAGAACCCGAGGAAGGCGAAGAGCAGGCCGAGGCCGGGCGCGCCCGAGAGCGCTTCTGCGGGGTTGAACGGCGCCGTCGTGAGTTCGCGCCCGGAGACGAGCACCCCGATGTCGATGGCCAGCACCGCGATCACCTCCAGCACCAGCACGACGCCGAGCACCTTGGCCGAGAGTTCGATGTCGCGGTAGCCGAGCAGGCCGACCACGATCAGCATGACGGCCGAGATGAGCCACCACGGCAGTTGCAGTCCGCTCCAGAGCTCGACGAGGTTGCCGGCCTGGACCCCGAGGTAGGCGGTCATCGACACGGTGAGCAGCACATACGAGAGCAGCGCGAGCGCGGCGGTGCCGAGGCCCGCGCGGGCGCCGAGGCCGCGGTCGACGTAGGAGTAGAACGCTCCCGCGTCGGGGACGCGCGGGGTCATCCAGGCGTAGCCGACCGAGAACAGCAGCAGGATCACGGTCGCGACCAGCACCATCAGCGGCGCTCCCACCGAGCCCGACACGCTGATGATGATCGGGAAATTCGCGGCGACCACGGTGATCGGGGCCGCCGCCGCGATCACCATGAAGACGATGCCGGGCACGCCGAGCCTGCGGTTCAGGGTTGTTTCCAAGGGTCTTCCTTCTTCACTGGTGGGATTCTCGGGATTCTCGGGCATTCGCGGGCATTCGCGGGTGCGTTCGCGTGGGTTCGGGCCGCGCGAACCGGCACCACCGCACCCGCGAACGGGACGTGGTGAGCGCGGGAGCGCGGGGCGCGGGAGCGCCGGCGGGGCGCGCGGCTACGCGAGCGACCAGTCGACGGGCGCGGAGCCCTGCGTCTCCAGCGCCTCGTTCGCGCGGCTGAACGGCCGGGAGCCGAAGAAGCCGCGCGACGCCGAGAGCGGCGAGGGATGCGGACTCTCGATACGCGGTGTCTCACCCAGCATCGGCCCGAGCGAGCGGGCGTCGTTCCCCCACAGGATCGCGACGAGCGGCCCGCCCCGGGCGACGAGGGCGCGGATCGCGTGCTCCGTGAACGCCTCCCAGCCCTTGCCCCGATGCGAGGCCGGAGCCCCCGCGCGCACCGTGAGGACACGGTTCAGCAGCATCACGCCGTGATCGGCCCAGGCGGTGAGGTCGCCGTGCTCGGCAGGAGGGATGCCGAGATCCTCCTGCAGCTCCCGGTAGATGTTCTGCAGACTGCGCGGGATCGGCCGCACCTCGCGGGCGGTCGCGAACGACAGTCCGATCGGGTGCCCGGGCGTCGGATAGGGGTCCTGCCCGACGATCAGCACGCGGACGTCGGCGAGCGGTCGCTGGAACGCCGCGAGGATCCGGTCACCGGCGGGAAGCACCCGTCGCCCCTCGGCGCGTTCGGCGTTCAGGAAGCGCCCCAGCTCGGAGAGCCGGTCCTCCACCGGTGCCAGCGCCTCGGCCCAGTCCCGGGCGATGTAACCGTGCTCCGCCAGCTCGCTCAGGTTCATCGCCACCGCGTCCGTCCCCTCCGTGCCCGTCCCGCCGGCACTCGTCTCTCCGGCACTCGTCCCGCCGGCACTCGCCTCTCCGCCATTCGTCTCTCCGGCGTTCATCCCGCCGCCGCTCGTCTTGCGTGCATCCGGCCGTCGCTCCGCATCCCCGCCGACGTGTTCCCCATCACCCACCGCCCGGGTCACATCTTCGGCGCGAGCGGCCCGCGGTGCGTGTGGAAGACGCTCGACTGCGCGACCGGACGGAGCACGATGAGGTCCTGGTTGACGTGCGGCGGCTGCTCGAAGGCTCCGACGAGCACGCGGGAGACGTCCTCCGCCGTGAGCGGGGTCACGTCGGCGTAGGGCTTCGCCGCCGCGACCGCGTCGCCGCGGAGCCGCTTCAGCGTGAACTCCTCCGTGTGCACGAGCCCCGGCGCGAGTTCCATGACCCGGATCGGCTCGCCCGCGAGCTCGAGCCGGAGCACACTCGTCACCGCGTGCGCCGCGTACTTCGCCGCGTTGTACCCGCCGCCGCCCGGGTAGGCGTCGTGGCCGGCGGTGGACGTGAGGTTCAGGATCGACGCCCAGCCGGTCTGCCTCGCTCCCTCGCGGAGCACCGGGAGCAGCGCCGCCGTCACCGAGCGCAGGCCGATCACGTTCACCTCGAACATCCGCCGCCAGTCGTCGTTCGATGACCGCTCGACCGATTCCGTTCCCAGCGCGCCTCCGGCGTTGTTGACGAGCCCCGTGGCGCCTCCGGTCGCTGCGACGTCGGCCGCGAGGCGGGAGACCTGCTCCTCGTCGGTGACGTCGCAGACCACGATGTGCGCACCCGTCTCCTCGGCGAGCGCCCGCAGGCGATCCTCGCGCCTGGCGACGGCGACCGTCTCCCATCCGAGCTCCGAGAACCTCCGCACGGTCGCGGCCCCGATCCCGGAACTCGCGCCCGTCACCACCACGCGTCGCAGCACCTCTGCCTCCTTCAGTCTCAGACGTACACTACCGCGTTCGCGCCGCGCGTTCGCGGAACCGGCGGCACGTACCGGCGGCACGTACCGGCGGGGAGCCGTGGAAGCAGGGACGAGCGCGCCGACGAGATTCGACGGCGTTCGGAACAGCGGTAGCGCTCACCGGGCGCTGTACGCTAGCATCGCATTCACTGAACAAAGTGTTCAGTAACCTGAATGATGGCGTTCGGCGAATGGAGCTCAGCAGATGTCGAGTCACGCGGATCTCCAGCGCCTCGCAACGCCCGGCGCCCCGGAGGCGCCTGCCGATCTCGGCGTTCGGGTGGCGGAGTTCCGCAAATTGCGAGGCATGAGCCTGCGCGCACTCGCGAACGCGGCCGGTGTGAGCTCGAGCTTCCTCAGCCAGCTGGAGAACGGGCGCACCAACGCGAGCGTCTCCTCGCTGCGCAAGGTGGCCGCGGCCCTCGGCATGACCCCCGCCCAGCTGCTCGATTCGAGCACCGCGCATACGACCGGGGTGCTCCGGGCGGCGGATCGCCCGACGCTCCCGCTCGAGGGCGGCGACAAGTTCGTGCTCTCGCTGCCGCCGCTGCGCAACTTCGAGGTCTACGCCGGCGTCTTCGCCCCAGGCGCGACCACCGGTCCCGAGCGCTACGTGCACGGCAACTCGCAGGAGATGTTCATCGTGACCTCCGGCAGCGTCGTGCTCGAGCTCAGCGACGAACGCTACATCCTGCACAAGGGCGACTCGATCGAGTACCTCAGCAGCGTGCCCCACCGCGTGACCAACCCCCACACCGAGACGGCCGAGGTGATGTGGATCACCAGCCCTCCCACGCCGGATGAGGACCACGCCTGACACCGACGTCGGCGCCGAACAGAAACACACGAACACACGAACACCCGAACACCCGAACACCCGAGCCCTTTCATCACGCAGTATCGAAGGAGATCCGATGAAGAAGAAGTTCACCACGAGGCGCCTCGCCGCGACCGTCGTCGCCGCGACCGCCGCAGGCAGCCTGCTCGTCGGCTGCACCGCCGGCGGCGGTCCCGTCGAGGTCGACCTCGGCGACGGTCCCCCTGTGGCCGGCGAGGTCAAGGAGGGCGCTCTCGACGGCGTCACCCTCACCTTCACCTCCTGGGGCGGCATCTTCCAAGAGGCGCAGGTCGCCGCCCTGGAGCCCTTCGTCGAGCAGTCTGGGGTGAAGCTCCTCGAGGACGGCCCGACCGAGTACTCCAAGGTCAAGGCGCAGGTCGACAGCGAGAACGTCACCTGGGACGTCGTCGACACCGACATCATCTGGGCCGACAAGCAGTGCGGCGAGGACGGTCTCCTCATGGATCTGGACCTCGACATCGTCGACGTCTCGAACATCCCGAACCAGAGTCTCGTCGGCGACTGCTACGTCCCCGCGATGCAGTACGGCTACGTCATCATGTACAACGAGGACGCGTACCCTGAGGCGCCGACCGGTTGGGCCGACTTCTTCGACACGGAGAAGTTCCCCGGCAAGCGCGCGATCGCAGGGTTCGAGGACATCGGTCCCGGCGTGTACGAGGGCGCGCTCCTCGCGGAGGGCGTCGCCCCGGAGGATCTCTACCCCCTCGACATGGACCGCGTGTACCAGAAGCTCGACACCATCCGCGACGACCTCATCTACTGGAAGACCGGCGCCGAGTCGCAGCAGATGGTCGAGTCCGGCGAGGCCGACATGGTGCTCCTGTGGTCGGGACGCGGCTACGGCGCGGTCGAGAACGGCGCGAACTACAAGCCGATCTGGAATGAGGCGCTCGTCGTCGCGGACGCCCTCGCCGTCCCGAAGAACGCGAAGAACCCCGACGCCGCGATGGCGCTCATCAACTCCTACCTCGGCGCCGACGCCCAGGCGACGATGGCCGAGATGAGCTCCTACTCCCCCGTGCACAAGGACGCGAAGCCCGAGTTCTCCGAGCTGGGACTCGAGTACCTGACCACGGATCCCGCGATCGCCGAGCAGATGGTGCCGACCGACCAGAGCTGGTGGGCCGAGAACTACGACGCGGAGCTCGAGCGCTGGCTGAACTGGCTGCAGGGCTGAGAGCTCCTCGATGACCACGACGAACATCCCGATCGGGCGCGCGGATCGCAGATCTCCGCGCGCCCGGACCCGGGCCCTCCTGCTGCTGCTCCCCGCGTACGCGCTGCTCATCGGGGTCTTCGCGTACCCCGTGCTCGAGAGCGTGTGGCGGAGCTTCAGCGATCCTGAGCTCGGGATCGAGAACTACCGCTGGGCGCTCTCCAACGAGAACAACCTCGAGGTCATCGCGCGGACCTTCGGCAATGCGCTCCTCGCGATGCTGATCTGCCTCGTGCTCGCGTATCCCTACGCCTACCTGATGACGATCGTGGGCAGGCGCGCGCGGATCGCGCTCGTCGTCATCTCGCTGATCCCGTTCTGGACCTCGCTGATGATCCGGACGTTCGCGTGGATCGTCCTGCTGCAGGACAGCGGAGTCGTGAACGCCCTGCTGCAGCTGCTCGGCTTCGGCCCGCTGCAGCTGATACGCACCAACACGGGAGTGCTCATCGGGCTCAGCCAGGTCCTGATGCCCTTCATGGTGCTGCCCCTCTACGCGGTGATGAGCGGGATCGACCACCGCCTCGTCACGGCGGCGCGATCCCTCGGGGCCCGGCCGTCGATCGCATTCCTGCGGGTCTTCCTCCCGCTCTCCATACCCGGCGTGGCCGCTGGAAGCCTGCTGGTGTTCATCCAGGCCCTCGGCTTCTACGTCACACCCGCCCTCCTCGGCTCCCCCTCCGACAGCATGCTCGCCCAGGCGATCTACGCGCAGGTCAGCGGTCTGCTGCAGTGGGGACGCGGCGGCGCGCTCGGCGTGATCCTGCTCGTGTGCACGCTGCTCGTGCTCGGCATCATCGGGCTGGTGTCCAGATTCGGCAGCCGCAGAGGCATGTCGGTGAAGGTGTTCTGATGCTGAAAACTCACCCCGTCACCCGTGCCGCGCTGTGGACCGTCGCCGCGCTCGTCTCGGTCTGGCTCATCGCCCCGACGCTGATCGTCATCCCGCTGAGCTTCACCGACAAGGCGTCGCTCGTCTTCCCGCCCACCGGATGGTCGTTGCGCTGGTACGAGTCGTTCTTCTCGAACGCGCAGTGGGTCGGTGCGCTCTGGAACTCGATCCTCATCGGGCTGCTCGTGGCGCTGCTCGCGACCGTGCTCGGCCTCCTCGCGGCCATGGGCCTGAGGAGCCTCGTCAACCGGAAGCTCGCGGGCGCCCTCACCATCGGCCTGCTCGCGCCGATGGTCGTCCCCGGGATCGTCGTCGCGATCGGCGTCTACGCGGTCTATCTCAAGGCCGGCCTGCTCGGCACGCTCCCCGGCTTCGTCTTCGCGCACACCGTGCTCGCCCTCCCCTTCACGGTGGTCGCGATCACGGCGGGCTTCTCGAACTTCGACGAACGGCTCGAACTCGCGGCCCAGAGCCTCGGGGCGCCGCCGGTGCAGACCTTTCTCAAGGTGACGCTGCCGAACATCATGCCCGGCATGGTCTCCGGCGCGCTCTTCGCCTTCGTCACCTCCTTCGACGAGGTCATGGTGTCGCTCTTCATCAAGAGCCCCTACCTGGAGACGTTGCCCGTCCTGATGTACGCGAGCGTCACCCGCGACACCGACCCGACCCTTGCCGCCGCGGCAACCGTCATCCTTGTTCTCACCACGGCCATCGTCATCGGTGCGCTCGTGTTCACCGGAAGGAAGAAGCGTGCCTGATCAGACGCGCGGCGCCGAGATCCGTCTCGACGGCATCTCGAAGCACTACCCGAAATCCATCGCACTCGACGACGTCACGCTCACCGTGCAGCCCGGAGAGTTCATGACGTTCCTCGGCCCCTCGGGATCCGGGAAGACGACGACGCTGAACCTCATCGCCGGCTTCACGGAACTCACCGAGGGGAGCGTGTTCATCGACGGCAAGCAGATGGACAACGTCCCGGTCCACAAGCGGGAGCTCGGGATCGTGTTCCAGCACTACGCCCTCTTCCCGCACCTCTCGGTCTTCGACAACGTCGCCTTCCCGCTGACGCAGCGGAGGGTCGCCAAGGCCGAGGCCCGGAAGCGAGCGCTCGCGGCTCTGGAGACCGCGGGCCTCGCGGGATACGAGGATCGATTCCCCAAGGAGCTCTCGGGAGGCCAGCAGCAGCGAGTCGCCCTCGCCCGGGCGCTCGTGTTCGAGCCCCGCGTGCTGCTGCTCGACGAGCCCCTCGGGGCGCTCGACAAGAAGCTGCGCGAGCAGCTGCAGCTCGAGTTGCGGCGCGTCCACCGGGAGGTGGGCCGCACCTTCGTGTTCGTGACGCACGACCAGGAGGAGGCGCTGACGCTCTCCGATCGGATCGCCGTCTTCAACGCCGGCCGCATCGAGCAGGTCGGCACCGCCCAGGAGCTCTACGAGCGCCCGGAGTCGCGCTTCGTCGCGGAGTTCATCGGCGAGTCGACCGTCATCGAGCATCCGGAGAACGGCACCGTGACCGTCGTGCGTCCCGAACGCGGCGTGCTCCTGCGCGACGCGAGCGAGGCCGCACCGGGCCGCCCGGCGGTGCACGTCACGGTGCGCCAGGCGATCTATCTCGGCTCCGGCTGGAAGTACGAGATCCTGCTGCCCGACGGGAGCGTCGGCGTCGTGCGCGGCGAGCGGCACCCCGACTGGCTCGACGGCGAGAACAGCGAGGCCGTGCTGAGCTGGGATCCCGAGCTCGCGCCCGTGCTCGGCGCCTGAGCCCGGAACTCCGGCGCGCCCGCCCGGCCGCGATCCGGCACCCTCCCATCCATCCGAAGCAAGAAGAGGAAACACGATGATCAACGGCAATGTGTCGCACTGGTGGGAGCAGATCGGCGCCCCCGAGCCCCGAGCCGAGCTCCCCGGCAACCTGACGGCCGACGTCGCGATCGTGGGCGCGGGATACACCGGCCTCTGGACGGCGTACTACCTGAAGCGCGCCCGCCCCGAGCTGAGGGTCGTGGTGATCGAGCAGCGCCACGCCGGCTACGGAGCCTCCGGGCGCAACGGCGGCTGGCTGACGAACGCGATCACGGGCGGGCGCGAGCAGTACGAGAAGACGCACGGACGGGACGCCGCCGAGCGCTTCCAGCTGGCGATGAACCGGACCGTCGACGAGGTGATCCGGGTCGCGGCCGAGGAGGGCATCGACGCCGACATCAAGAAGGGCGGAGAGTTCAACGTCGCCTACACCCCCGCTCAGGAGTCGCGGATCCGAGCGTTCGCCGCCGCGGAGCAGTCGTGGAAGCACACCGACCTCGCACTCCTCGAGGCTCCCGAAGCGCGGGCGAAGATCAACGTCGCGGACACGCGCGCGGCCGTCTGGCATCCGCACTGCGCCAGGATCCAACCCGCGAAGCTCGTGTCGGGGCTCGCGAAGGCCTGCGAGCGCGCCGGGGTGGAGATCTACGAGCGCACGCGCGCGGTCGAGATCGCCCCGCACCGGGTGCGCACGACGCACGGGACCGTGTCGGCCGAGTACATCGTGCGCGCCACGGAGGGCTTTACCGCGAACCTGAAGGGCCTGCACCGGCTCTGGCTGCCCATGAACTCATCGCTCATCGCGACCGAGCCGCTGTCCCGGGAGGTGTGGGACGAGCTCCGCTGGAGCGAGGGCGAAGTGCTCGGAGACTTCGCCCACGTCTACATGTACGCCCAGCGCACCGCCGACGATCGGATCGCGATCGGCGGGCGCGGGGTGCCGTACAAGTACGGTTCGAAGACCGACACCGACGGGCAGACGCCCGAGGTCACGGTCGACATCCTCGGCGAGATCCTGCACCGCTTCTTCCCCGCGACCCGGGGCGCGGATATCGAGCACGTCTGGTCGGGAGTGCTCGGCGTGCCCCGCGACTGGGCCGCGACCGTCGGCCTCGACCGCGAGACGGGCATCGCCTGGGGCGGCGGATACGTCGGCACCGGGGTGACCTCGACGAACCTCGCCGGCCGCACGATCACCGACCTCATCCTCGGCGACGACAGCGAGATCGCGTCCCTTCCGTGGGTGAACCACCGCGTGCGGAAGTGGGAACCCGAGCCCCTCCGCTGGATCGCGACCAAGGGCCTCTACGCGGCGTACGGCATCGCCGACCGATCCGAGCTCGCGGGCCGGGAGACGACGTCCCCGATCGCGCACGTCGCCGACGTGATCACCGGCCGCCACTGACCGGCCGCCGCCGACCGGACATCCCCCGGTCTCCGGCCGACCCGCTCCGGCCGCCCACGACCCACCACCCCCGACCCCGATCCGAAGAGGACCGCATCATGACCGACATCCGAACCTACTCAGCGCACGACACCGGAGCCGCGGACCTCGGTCCGCACGCCCCGAAGCCCACCGCGATCACCGAGGGCCAGACCGAGGCCGCGCGGTCGGTCTGGACCGACGGCCGCATCGACACCGGCCTGTGGGAGTGCACGCCGGGGGTGTTCACCGCCGAGCGGATCGGCTACACCGAGATCTGCACGATCCTGAGCGGTCGCGTGACCGTCGAGACCGAGACCGCCGCGCCGCAGGAGTACGGCCCGGGCGACATCATGATCATGCCCTCGGGGTGGGCCGGCGTGTGGCGCGTCCACGAGCCCCTGCGCAAGCACTACACGACCGTCACCGACTGACGAAGCGAGAGGAGCATCGTGATGAGCAGCACTGCCCGAACCTAATCAA
>JAPSIU010000335.1 GCA_031178565.1 Leucobacter sp.
CAACGGTCTCTCGATCGCCGCTCCGCTCCATCGACGGGGACGACCCGTGTCGATCCGGTGGGCGCTCGAGCCTCTGTTCGGGGAGCGGGTCAAGGGCTGGGTGGGCGACATCATCGACGTGTTCGCGATCTTCGGCACCGTGTTCGGCGTCGCGACCTCTCTGGGGCTGGGGGTGCAGCAGATCTCCGCGGGCATGGCGGAGATCGGCATCGTGGACGAGACCAGCAACACGCTGCTCGTGGTGCTGATCACCGCGATCACCCTCATCGCGATGATCTCGGTGATCAGCGGCATCGGCGCGGGTATGAAGTGGCTCTCGAACATCAACCTGACGATGGCCGGGGTCCTGCTCATCAGCGTGCTGCTGCTGGGACCGACGCTGTTCCTCTTCCAGAATTTCACGGAGTCGATCGGCTTCTACCTGGCGAACGTCATGCAGATGACCTTCGACGTCGGCGCGTACCAGCGGGGCGATGCGACGAGTTGGTTCGCCGACTGGACCATCTTCTACTGGGGGTGGTGGATCTCGTGGTCCCCGTTCGTCGGCATCTTCATCGCCCGCATCTCTCGCGGGCGCACGGTCCGCGAGTTCATCGCGGGTGTGATGCTGGTGCCGACCCTCGTCGGCTTCCTCTGGTTCTCGGTGATGGGGGGCGCGGGCCTCTACCGGCAGCTGTTCGGCGAGGGCGACCTCGTGCAGGACGGCGAGGTGAGCGTGGAGCACGCGCTCTTCCAGGTGCTCGGGGGGCTCCCGTTCGGAACCGTGTTCTCGGTGATCGGGATCCTGCTCGTCGCGATCTTCTTCATCACGTCGTCCGACTCGGGATCCCTCGTCGTCGACATGCTCGCCTCGGGCGGGCACCCGAACCCTCCCGTGTGGTCCCGCGTGCTGTGGGCTGTGCTGGAGGGTCTCGTGGCGATCGCGCTGCTTCTCGCCGGCGGACTGCAGTCGCTGCAGGCGGCGGCCCTCGCCACGGCGCTCCCGTTCAGTCTCATCCTCCTGCTCATGTGCTGGTCGACGCTGCGCGCACTCAGAATCGACGACCAGGTGCTCGAGCGGGCCGAGCTGGAGGCGCGTCTGGACCGCGTGACCGAGCACGTCACCGCGGAGTGGAGGAATTCGATCCGTGAGCATCCCGAGCTCGAGACCTATGTCGACGACCGCATCGACTACCGCATCTCGCGGACGCGCGGAGCGTTCGAACCCAGGCGCGGCGCCTTCGAGCCCAAGCGCGGCCCGTTCGAATCGAGGCGCGGAGGTCCGGGCGGGACGAAGCGGTAACCTCTCCGGCTCCCGAACGATACGGCGCGGCCCGGGCGGCGTCAACCCCCTGAGGCGCACGCGCTCTCGCGGGTAGATTCGATCACCACAGGACAGCGGGGCAGCCCCTGGGATGCGGCCCCGGGAGATCGGAGAGGATCGGATCGCACGGAACGAGAGGAGCCTCCGTGACCGCCCCCAGCGCCCCCGCCCCTCGAACAGGTGAGCCGGACACGGTCGAGCCGGACACCGGCGGCCCGCGCTCCGGTGCGCCGGGCGCGGCCTCGATCGGCACGCCCTCGGCAGCCGCCTGGTCGGCGCCAGCCACGATCATCGGTTATCACGCCTCCCACGAGCAGCTCCCGCCGAGCGAGCTGTTGACGGCGGTGCAGCGCGCCGAGTCGGCGGGATTCGATGCGGCGATGTGCTCCGACCATCTCGCCCCCTGGACCCGGGCGCAGGGGCACTCCGGGTTCGCGTGGAGCTGGCTCGGTGCGGCACTCGCCTCCACCGACTTCTCCCTCGGACTCGTCACCGCTCCGGGGCAGCGCTATCACCCGGTCGTCGTGGCGCAGGCCGTGGCGACCCTCGGCGAGATGTTCCCCGGCCGCTTCTGGGCGGCCCTCGGCAGCGGCGAGGCGTTGAACGAGCACGTGACCGGAGAGCCGTGGCCGGACAAGGCCCATCGACAGCGCAGGCTTCGCGAATCGGTCGACGTGATGCGACGGCTCCTGCACGGGGAACTCGTCTCCCTCGACGGCGCGGTGCGCGTGCACGAAGCGCGGGTCTGGAGTCTCCCGCGGATCGCGCCGCCGATGATCGCCGCCGCAGCGAGCGCTCCGACCGCCGCCTGGGCCGCGGAGTGGGCCGACGGGCTCATCACCGTGGCGGCCGAGCCGGAGACGGCCGCGGAGATCCTCGACGCCTACCGGGGGGCCGGAGGCCGGGGCGGCGCGACGCTGCAGATCCATCTGAGCCTCGCGGATTCCGAGCACGAGGCGCTGAGCATCGCCCGGGATCAGTGGGGCCACTCGGGGGTGCCGTCATCGATGGTCTGGGATATCGAGCAGCCGGAGTCCTTCGAGGAGCTCGCCCGCCCGACGGAGGAGAACCTGCGACAGGCCGTGATCGTGGCGGACTCGAGCGAACGGCTCGCCGAGCGCATCGACGCCGTGGCGCGCGGCTTCGACGGCGTCTACCTGCACCACGTGGGAAAGGCGCAGATCCCCTTCCTGGAGAAAGCGGAGCGGGAGCTGCTGCCGATGCTCCGGGAACGATGGGGCCGAACGGGAGGGGGACGGCCATGAGACCGTCGGACCGGAGCGACCTGTGGTGGCGGACCGCCGTGATCTACTGCCTCGACGTCGAGAAGTTCCAGGACTCGGACGGAGACGGGGTGGGCGACTTCCGCGGGCTCTCGGATCGCGTGGAGTACCTCGCGGCGCTCGGCGTCAACTGCATCTGGCTGATGCCGTTCCAGCCGACGGCGGACCGCGACGACGGCTACGACATCACCGACTACTACGGCGTCGACCCTCGCCTCGGCGACCTCGGGATGTTCCTCGAGTTCCTCCGCGTCGCGCACGACCGGGGGATCCGGGTGATCATCGACCTGGTGGTCAACCACACGTCGGATCGGCACCCCTGGTTCCTGTCCGCGAAGCGCTCCCGCTCCTCGAACTTCCGCGACTACTACATCTGGAGGGATCACCCGCCGAAGGACCAGGGCCCGACCGTGTTCCCGGGGGAGGAGGAGAGCGTCTGGGAACGGGAGAGCCCGTCGGGGCAGTACTACCTGCACAGCTTCTACCGGCACCAGCCCGACCTCAACCTGGGCAACCCCGCGGTGCGCTCCGAGATCGCGCGTGTGATCGGCTTCTGGCTGCAGCTCGGCGTGGACGGCTTCCGCCTCGACGCGGTGCCGTTCCTCATCGAACCCCCGGGGGCGGCGGACGAGTCGGATCCGCACGCGTTCCTCCGCGAGCTGCGGCGTTTCGTCGGCAGGAGGTCGGGGGACTCGCTGCTGCTCGGCGAGGTGGGGCTCGAGCACGATGCGCAGCTGGAGTACTTCGGCAGCGTCGGCCCCGAG
>JAPSIU010000336.1 GCA_031178565.1 Leucobacter sp.
ATCCGCCACGGCTTCCTGCCCGCGCCCCGCTGGGCCAAGGGCTTCCTGGAGGACTTCACCTGGGCCCATGCCGTGGTGCACACCGGCAGGGTCAGCAGCCGGTAGGCCCCGGGGCCGGCTTCACTCGGAAAGCGCTCGGAACTCGAGCGCCTCGAGATCCCGCACCCCGGCCCGCACGTTGGCGACGCTCGCGAAACCGTCCGATGCGATGCGGGCGAGCAGGGTCTTCATGTTCTTCTGCCGCTTCTCGAGGCGGACCCGATGCCCGCGGGAGACCAGTTCCCGCTTGAGCGCGAGGAGGTCGTCGAAGGCGACATCCGCGTCGTACACGAGCGCGACGGCATCGGGACCGGAGGCGTCGGGAAGCTCGACGAGGTCCACGACCCGCTCGAAGCCGATCGAAAACCCGACCGCCGGCACCTCCTGGCCGAGGAAGCGCCCCACCATCCCGTCGTAGCGGCCCCCTCCTCCGACGGAGCTGCCCGAGCCCGGATGCGCTACCTCGAAGATGGTGCCGGTGTAGTACCCCATGCCGCGCACGAGCGTGGGATCGAAGCGCACGGTCACGCCCTCCGGAAGCGCACCGTCGAGCGCCTCGCCGAGAGCGGCCAGGTTCTCGATGCCGCTCGCGGCGCCAGGGTTCTCGGAAGCCCCAGGGAGCGCGGACTCGATGGCGGCACGCTCGAGTGCGATCCCCTCCCCCTCGAGCGCAGGCTCCACCGCGGCGAGCACCGACCCGATCCTGTCGGCCGCCGCGATGTCGATCTCCCGCAGCTCCTCGACCACACCGGCGGCGCCGATCTTGTCGAGCTTGTCGATCGTGATCAGAGCACGGTCGTGGGTATCGGCGGCGAAGCCGCAGTGCTCGAGCAGGCCGAAGAGGACACGGCGGTCGTTGACGCGGATCACGCAGCCCTCGAGGCCGAGAGCCGCGAGCGCCTGCGAGGTCGCGGTGACGAGCTCGATCTCCGCGAGCAACCCGGGCTCCCCGATGACGTCGATGTCCGCCTGCACGAACTGGCGGTAGCGGCCCTTCTGCGGACGCTCGGCGCGCCACACGGGCGCGATCTGGATCGAGCGGAACACGGGCGGAAGCTCGGCGCGGTGACTCGCGTAGAAGCGCGTGAGCGGCACCGTGAGGTCGAAGCGCAGGCCGAGGTCGGCGAGCCGCTCGGCGGCGTTGTCCCCGGTGCTGCCCGCCTCGGCCGCCGCGGAGAGCGCCTCGGGGCGGATCCCGCGCTTCAGGATCGAGAAACTGAGCTTCTCGTTGTCACCGCCGAGCCCGGCGTGCAGACGTGCGTAGTCCTCGACGACGGGCGTCTCGATCTCGTCGAAGCCGTGAGAGCGGTAGACGTCCCGGATGATGCCGAGCGCGTGCTCGCGGCGGGCCTTGTCTGCGGGGAGGAAGTCGCGCATGCCGCGCGGCGGGTTCACGGGGTTGGCCATGGTCGTCTATTCTTCCACGTCTTCCGAGTGCACCACGCGCTCCACTCTCCGGCCGAGCCCGTATTGTGCGGCGGGCGGCGCTACTCCCCGTGGGTCGCGCGGGCGGAGAGCCTGTCGGTCGCGAGCCGGAGCGCGCGATCCGGGTCCACACCCGCCGCGTTGGCCCGCATGACGAGCGCGAGCATGGCGTCTCCGATCCCGAACTCGGCCATGCGCTGCTCATCGGGACCGATCACCGCCGCGAGCGGATCCTCGGGATAGCTCTCCCCCGCCGCCGGGTTGATGAGGTCCGCCCGCTTCAGCCGCTCGACCACCTTCGCGGCCCGGGCGAGTGTCGGCATCCCTGCGGGGATCCCCTCGAGAGGGCCGCGGGATCCGCGCTCCTCGCCGGCGGCGTCCTCCTTGAGCCGCTCCCACTCGGCGTGCAGCTCCTCCACGGTCATGTACCCGCGGTCGCCGAAGACGTGGGGGTGCCGCGCGATGAGCTTCTCGTCGAGGGCCGCGGCCACGCTCCCGATGTCGTACCCCTCGCCGTCCCGCTCCGCGATCGCAGCGTGGAACAGCACCTGGTAGAGCACGTCGCCGAGCTCCGATCGCACCTCGTCGGCGGGCAGGCCCCGCTCGACGGCGTCGATGAACTCGGCCGTCTCCTCCACGAGGTACGGCGTGAGCGACTCATGCGTCTGGGATTCGTGCCAGGCGCAGCCGCCAGGCGACACCATCCTGCGCACGGTCTCGAGCACACTCGTCAGCGCCTCAGCCGCTGCACGAAGACCCTCATCGGCCGCCCCACCGTTCCGCTTCGCTTCCTGCTCCGGCGTCCGGATCTCAGCGTGGTCGCTCGCGTGCTCCATGCCTCCACCCTACTGATCGCGTCTCGACGCATCCTCCCAGGGGGCGGGGCACGGCACCCCTGGACTTCCGGGACAGCACCAGCAGTCAGCATTCGCAGACCTCGGCGGGGAACGAGTGCGCCGTCGCGAGCGAGGCGATCGACGAGGAGCACCGAGTGGGAGGCTCTCGACGCCGATATCCGAGCACTCGACACCCCGGACCTGAGCGGCGTCGACCTGGGCGACCTGGGTTCGCTCGGCGAACTGGGCAAGCTGCAGAGCTACGGGAGCGACCTCTCGGCTCTGCTCACCGAACGTCTACCCGCGCTCCAAAAATCGGGGAAGACGCTCCAGGAGGCGTGCTCGGCTCAGTAGTGATCCGGCACAGCGGCGCCGAGGCGAGGATCTCCGCTGCTCCGCGGGCGCACCTCCGCTATTCGGCCGGCGCATCCGCTTCGAGCAGTGTCGCGAGCACGCGCGCCGTCCAGGACACGATGTCGCTCTCGTCGCCGACGTGACGCTGACCGACACCCGCGAGCGGACTGCGCGAGGAGGCCGTGCCGCCCGGGAGCGGGATCTGGAGCGTGCCCGTCGCCTCGGTGTACCGCGAACCCGGATACATGCGGTTCATGCGCATGCGGCGCGAGTCGAGCAGCTTCACGGGTTCGAGTCGGAGCGCGGGCCCGGCGGCGACGACCTTCGCGAGGCCGAGCCGCGCGGCACGGCGTCGGAGCGCGGAGACCGCGGCAAGACGCTGCACCTCGGCCGGCGGCTCGCCGTAGCGGTCCGTGAGCTCCTCCAGCACGAGCGCGACGTGATCCTCCGGGGCCTGGGGGTGCGAGGCCGCCGAGAACTTCTGGTACGCCTCGAGGCGCAGCCGCTCGCTCCCCACGTACTCCTCGGGGATGTGCGCGTCGACCGGCAGCTCGAGCACGAGCTCCGACGGGCCGACCGACTCCTCGCCCTTGAAGGTGCTCACCGCCTCGCCGATCATCCGCAGGTAGAGATCGAAGCCGACGCCCGCGATGTGACCCGACTGCTCCCCGCCGAG
>JAPSIU010000050.1 GCA_031178565.1 Leucobacter sp.
CGATCCGGCTCTACTCGGAGGACGACTTCGAGAGCCGCCCCGAGTTCACCGAACCCGAGATCCGGCGCACGGGGCTCGCCTCGGTGATCCTGCAGATGCTCGCGCTCGGCCTCGGCGACATCGCTCGCTTCCCGTTCCTCACCCCTCCCGATCAGCGGGGCGTCTCGGACGGGCTCGGACTGCTCGCCGAGCTCGGAGCGGTCGAGCCCGCCGGCAAGAGCGGCGGGCGGGACCCTGGATCGCGCGGGGCCTCGCATCGCATCACGAAGGTCGGCCGAGAGCTCTCGCGTCTCCCGATCGAGCCGCGCTTCGCCCGCATGGTCGTGGAGGCGCGTCGGCACGACGTGGTCCCCGAGGTGCTCGCGATCGTCGCCGGCCTCACCATCCAGGACGTGCGCGAGCGTCCGTCCGAGATGCGCGGCCGAGCCGACGAGCTGCACGCCCGCTTCGCGGATCCGCATGGCGACCTCATGACCCTCCTGAACCTCTGGAACTACCTGCAGGAGCAGCAGGGCGAACGGTCGTCGAGCGCGTTCCGCCGGATGTGCAAGGCGGAGTTCCTGAACTTCCTGCGGGTGCGCGAGTGGATGGACCTCACCCGGCAGCTGTCGAGGATCGCGCAGCCGCCCCGGGATCGCGTCGCGCGGGGCGGCGGGAGCGGCGAGGGCGACGAGAGCGGAGGGAGCGGAGGATCGGGCGACGCGATCCACCGCTCCGTGCTCGCGGGCCTGCTCTCGCAGTTGGGCGTGCGCGACGATCGGCAGGATCGCCGGACCCCGCAGGGGCGGAACGCCGTCGGCTCCGGCAAACGCAAACCCGCTCAGGAGTATCTCGGGTCACGCGGCACCCGCTTCGTCCTGTACCCCGGGTCGGTGCTCGCGAAGAAGCCGCCTGAGGTGGTGATGAGCGTCGAACTCGTCGAGACCTCGCGGCTCTTCGCCCGCTCGAACGCCGTGGTCGATCCGGCGTGGGCGGAAGAGCTCGCCGGCCCGCTCGCGAAGCGGCAGCTGAGCGAGCCGCACTGGGAGAAGAAGCAGGGAGCGGCTGTCGCGTACGAGCGGGTCACCCTCTTCGGGGTGCCGATCGTGGAGCGCCGAAGAGTGCAGCTCGCGCGTTTCGACCAGGAGCACGCCAGAGAGCTGTTCATCCGTCACGCGCTCGTCGATGGAGAGTGGGAATCGCCCCAGGCCTTCGACCGGGCCAACCGCCAGCTGCGTCGCGAGCTGGAGCAGCTCGAGGAGCGCACGCGCCGACGCGACATCGTCGCCGACGACGAGGCCGTGTTCGAGTTCTACGACGCGCGGATTCCCGCGGACGTGGTCTCGACCCGCAGCTTCGAGGGCTGGTGGAAGCAGGCGCAGCGCACGCAGCCGGACCTGCTGAGGATGCGGCGCGAGGATCTCGTCGAGGACGAGGTCGAGGAGGTCGACGAGCGCGAGTTCCCGCGCCAGTGGCGGCACGGCGATCAGACGCTCCGACTGCGCTATCGCTTCGACCCGACGGCCGAGGACGACGGCGTGACGGTGAACGTTCCGCTGCCGCTGCTCCCCCGCCTCGACGGCTCCTCCTTCGAGAAGCTCGTGCCCGGGCTCAGACAGGAGCTCGTGACCGCGCTCATCAAGACGCTGCCGAAGGCGATCCGCAGGCACGTGGTCCCCGCGGCCGACTGGGCCCGCACGCTGCTGGCCGCGATCGACCCGAAGCTCGACGCACCGGCGAAGCCGGGCGAATCGCCCCCCGCTCTCACGCAGCTGCTCGCCGACGAGATCCGGCGCCGCACGAGCGTGCAGGTCGCTGCGACGGACTTCGACGCCGATCGGCTCCCCGCGCACCTCACTCCCACGTTCCGCGTGGTCGACGGCCGCGGGCGCACGGTGGGCGTCGGCAAGCACCTCGCCGAGCTGCAGGAGGCGCACCGCGGCGAGGCCACGAAGGGCGTCGCGAAGGTCGCGGCGGCCGCGCTGCCGAAGAGCGAGCTGGAGCGGAAGGGCGTCACCGCCTGGGAGTTCGGCGAACTGCCGAGGCACGTGGATACCGCCTACGCCAAGGGGCGCGGGGCGGGCGCGGGAGTCGTCCGGGCGTATCCCGCGATCGTCGATCGCCGCGCGGGCGTCGATCTCGCGCTCGTCGCCGACGAGGAGGAGCAGCGGCGTCTCAGCAGGCGCGGGATCCGGCGTCTGCTCGTGCTCAGCTCCCCGTCGCCCGCGAGCTACGTCCGCGACCACCTCTCCAACCAGGAGAAGCTGCTGCTCGGGGCCGGGCCCTACCGCACCCTCGACCTCGCGATCGCCGACGTCTCGCTCGCCGTCGCCGACCGGGTGATCCGGCGCCACGCCCCCGACGGTCTCGTCTGGTCGGAGGCCGTCTTCGAGCGGATCGCGAACGACTACGCGAGATCCCTCATCGACGAGATCTACGGCGCCATCGCGCTGACCGCGCAGGTGCTCGACGGCGCGCGCCTCGCGCGGAAGGCCGTCGACGGGGCGAAATCGATCCAGGTGCTCGGCCAGGTGGCCGACGCCGCGAAACAGATCGACGGGCTCGTGTACCCAGTCGCGGGATCCGGCGAGGGCTTTGTGGCGCGCACGGGTCTCGCGCAATTGGAGCGGCTGCCCGTCTACCTCGAGGCGGTGCGGGTGCGCATGCGAGGGCTCTCCGAGAATCCCGGCCGGGATCGCGTCTGGCAGAACGAGGTGGATCGCATGCTCGCCCTCTTCGCGGAGGCGGGCGGCACGATCCCGCTGCCCGACGCCGCCCCGGAGCACCTCGTGCGGGCGCGATGGCTCGTCGAGGAGCTGCGGGTCAGCCTCTTCGCGCAGCAGCTCCGCACCGCCGAGCCCGTCTCCGCCCAGCGCATCCAGAAGCTGCTGCGGGAGGCGTGAGGCGGCGTTCCAGCTACTGGGTCGCGGCGGTCAGGATCTGACGGGCCTGCTGCACGAGATCCGGCTCTACGATCAGGTCGTACCGTGTCGCGACCATCTGCATGACCGAGGAGAAGTCTCGGCGATTGCGGTTCATCGCGTAGGACAGCACGCCGAAGAGCATGCCGAAGCCCGCGCCGATCACGACCGCCGCGACGAACACCCCCAGGATCCCGGCGTTGTCGGGCTGGAAGATGAAGAGCAGCAGGCCGAGGAAGAGGCCGAGGTACGCTCCGGAGAGGGCGCCCATGAGCGCCACCCGGCCGTAGGTGAGCCGGCCGGTGACCCGCTCGACGCTGCACACGTCGTTGCCCACGATGCTGATCTGCTGCACCGGGAAGCCCGAGCGGGCGAGCACGTCGACCGCGTGCTTCGCGTCTTCGTAGCGATCGTACGTGGAGACGATCTCGCCCTTCGGCAGCTCGGGCATCTGCGGCGGGCGGCGTCCGGGTCCGGGGGTCGGTGTGCTCATGGTCCGATTCTCTCACCTTCCGCTCGGCGCGTGCGAGAGGCGCGGCAGCCCGATTCAGCGCGCGGCGAACGCTGCCACGGCCTGCGGGTATCCGGGAACCGGGATCGAGCGGGTCGCGAGCCCGTCGAGCGCGACGAGCGTGATGCCGTCCCATCCGGCGTCGCGGGTGTTGCCGCCGGCGACCGCGGCGTGCTCCGCGCCCGCGGAGTCCCGCCACACGGCGACCGTCTCGTGGGGTGGGGAGAGCGGCACGAGCTGCTCCGCTCCGGTGTCGAGATCGAGGATCGAGAGGTTCGGCTCGCCGCTCGCATTGCCGAAGGCGCCGGTTCCGACGGTGAGCAGCCGGCGCCCCGCGAGCGCCGCACCGTGCGAGTGGGAGTTCGCGCCGCTCGGGATCGCGATGGTCTCCCCCGTAAAGGGATCGAGCCGCTCGACCACGAGCCCCTGGTAGGGCAGCAGGATCGTGCCGTCGCCGTCGACGGCGCCGTAGTGGGGCTTCTCCCAGGAGGCGAGGCCCCCCTCGGTTCCGAAGGGCGCGACCGTGTGCTGCACGGCCGTGAGCGTCGCCGCGTCGACGACCGTCACGGTGAAGCCGTCGTGGTCGACCGTCGCGGCCCACGCTCCGTCGGGAGCGACGAGCACGTCGAAGGGGCGAAGGCCTACCGGCACCGAGCCGACGAAGCGCGCGGCGACCGCGTCGTAGACCTCGAGGAAGCAGGATCCGTCCCCCGCCGCGACGGCGACGTAGACGCGGGTCCCGTCGGGCGCGACGGCGAGGCCGAGACCTCCGGGACGATACTCCCCGCTCGAGATCCGGGGCGCCGGATGCCCGTACGGCACGAGGGCGGAGCGCGTCTCCGCGGCGAGGTCGACGACCGCGAGCCCCTCCGCGGTCGCCGCGTACGCCGTACCGCTCTCCTCGTGCACGCCGACGCCCCAGGGAGCGGCGCCCACGTGGATGCGGCGGACGGCCTCGGCGTCGGGGAGGGACGGGTCGATCACCGCCACGTGCGCCTCTCGGGCGAGCGACGCGATCAGCAGTTCGCGCCGGAGCGGCGCCTCCGATGCGGGCCGATCCGGAGCGAACTCCGGCCCGGGCGCGGGATCCGGTCCCGGCGTGGAGGGGGCGGGCGCGGCTCCCGACGGGGAGCAGCCGACGAGCCCGAGCCCGAGCAGCGCAGACGCTCCGAGCAGGCCGCGGCGCGTGATCCGATTCGTCGATTCGATCATTCCCACAGTGTCTCCCGTCGATCCCTCCTCGCGCGTCAACCGATCGATGGGTTCTCCGCCGGTCGCAGGCCGTCGGCGCCTCGCGGCCCCGCGATTGTCGGCCGCTTCCCGCCCCGGAGCGATACCGTAGTGGGGTGAGTACTTCGAGGGTGTTCGTCGGGCGTCTCGCCGGGCGCGGTGTGTTCGATCCTGTCGGTGACAGGATCGGCAAGGTGCGCGACGTCCTGGTCGTCTACCGCGCCTCGGGAGCGCCCCGCGTCGTCGGCCTGATCGTCGAGATCCCGGGCAAGCGCCGCGTCTTCGTGCCCATCGGGAGGGTCACCTCGATCGGCTCGGGTCAGGTCATCACCACGGGACTCATCAACGTGCGCCGCTTCGAGCAGCGCGGCGGCGAGACGCGGATGATCGCGGAGCTGATCGGCCGCGAGGTGCAGCTCGCCCCGGAGACCGTCGGCGCCCCTCACCTCGTGGCGACGATCGAGGACGCCGCCATCGAGCGCGCCCGATCCGGCGAGTGGCTGGTCTCCGAGGTGTTCGTGCGGTTGCCGAGGCCCGCCGCGCCCTTCAGCCGGGGGGACGCGAGGATCGTGCGGTGGTCCGACGTCAGCCTGCCGAGCTCGAACGCCGGCGCCCAGTCCGCGGAGCTGCTGATCCAGACGATGGTCGATCTCAAGCCGGCGGACCTCGCCGAGGCGCTGCTCGAACTCCCCCAGCCGCGCATGCTCGAGGTGATCGACGAGCTCGCCGACGAGCGGGTGGCCGACGCGCTCGAGGAGATGAGCGAACCGGATCAGCTCGCTCTGCTCGCGCAGCTCCCGCCGGATCGCACCGCGGACGTGCTCGACCGCATGGAGGCCGACGACGCCGCCGACCTGATCGCGGCGCTCCCGACCGCCAAGGGCGAGGAACTGCTCGACCTGATGGAGCCGGAGGAGGCCGAGGACGTGCGCCGCCTGCTCGAGTACGACAGCGACACGGCCGGCGGCCTCATGAGCCCGGCGCCGATCGTGCTCTCGGGCGAGTCGAGCGTGGCCGAGGGGCTGGCGATGATCCGGCGTGCCGAGATCCCGCCGGCCATGGCCTCCGCCGTCTACGTCACGCACCCGCCCTACGAGACCCCGACCGGCGAGTACCTCGGCATGGCGCACTTCCAGCGGATGCTGCGGTTCCCCCCGCACGAGCGGCTCACCGCGCTCATCGACACCGAGATCGAGCCCGTGTCCGTGCGCGCGAGCGCGGCGGAGGTCTCGCGCAGGCTCGCGAGCTACGATCTCGTCGCGATGCCCGTCGTCGACGACCAGAATCGGCTCGTTGGCGTGGTGACGGTCGACGACGTGCTCGATCACCTCCTGCCCGACGACTGGAGGCACGCCGACGAGGAACTCCCGCCCGCTCCCGCGCGGAGGGCCGCCCGATGAGGCTCTTCAAGCGCGACCCCGGCCTCGACGCGCCGCTGGCGGCGGGCGCCCGCGCGCCCCGCTCCCCCCGGCGCGGGCACGGGCGGGGCAGCAACGAGCGCTTCGGCAGGTGGACCGAGAGCATCGCGCGAGGCATGGGCACACCCTGGTTCCTGCTGATCCTGACCCTCATCTGCGTGGCCTGGCTCGCGTGGAACACATGGGGGCCGGAGTCGTGGCGCTTCGACTCCGCCGCGCTCGGCTTCACCGCGCTCACGCTCATCCTCTCGCTCCAGGCCTCCTACGCCGCTCCCATGATCCTGCTCGCCCAGAACCGGCAGGACGACCGCGACCGCGTACAGATCGAGCAGGATCGACAGCGCGCCGAGCGCAACCTCGCCGATACCGAGTTCCTCGCCCGCGAGGTCGTCGCGCTCCGGCTCGCGATGAAGGACCTCCCCGACCGGGAGTTCGTGCGGGCCGAGCTGCGGGCGCTGCTGGCGGAACTCGAGACCGAGCAACCCCGGGAGGGCGAGTCCTCCGCGTCGGACTCGGGGGACGGATCGAGTCCCGGGATCGCCGAATCGGGCGGCGAGGAACCGAAGCGGTGACGGCTCCCGACGCCTCGTCCTCCGAAGAGCTCGCGGTCTGGGCCGCGCTCGACGGTGTCCGCGATCCCGAGATCCTGCGCCCGATCACGGAGCTCGGCATGGTGCGCGGCGTCGAGGTAGACGCCGCGGGTCGGGCGAGCGTCTCGATCCTGCTGACGATCGCGGGGTGCCCCGCGGCCCGGCGCATCGAGGCCGAGACGCGCGAGGCGGCCGCCTCGGCTCCGGGGATATCCGAGGCGAGGGTGTCGGTGGGCGTCATGACCCCGGACGAGCGACGGGCGTTCGTGGAGCGCGTCCGAGGCGAGCGCGGCGCGAGGCCGCAGCAGTTCGGACCCGACTCCCTGACGCGCGTCATCGCGGTGACGAGCGGGAAGGGTGGAGTCGGCAAGTCGTCGCTCACCGCGGGGATCGCAGTCGCCCTCGCGGCGAGGGGCCTCTCCGTCGGCCTGGTCGACGCCGACGTCTTCGGCTTCTCGATCCCGGGGATCCTGGGGCTCAGTCGTGACGGTCGAACCGAGCAGCCGACGCGCGTGGACGACATGATCCTGCCCCCGATCGCCCACGGGGTGCGGGTGATCTCGATCGGCATGTTCCTCGGCGAGGCGGATCCTCGGAGCACGGCCGTCTCGTGGCGGGGGCCGATGCTGCACCGCACGATCGAGCAGTTCCTCCGCGACGTGTGGTTCGGAGACCTCGACGTGCTGCTGCTCGATCTCCCCCCGGGCACCGGGGACATCGCCATCAGCGTCGGGCAACTGCTGCCCCAGGCCGAGGTGCTCGTCGTCACGACGCCCCAGGAGGCGGCCGCCGATGTCGCCGTGCGCAGCGCGCTCGTGGCGCGTCAGACGGGCCAGCGCGTGGTGGGCGTCGTGGAGAACATGGCGGGGCTCGCCCAGCCCGACGGCTCGGTGCTCGAGCTGTTCGGCTCGGGCGGCGGTGCGCTCGTGGCGTCCCGCCTGAGCGACGAGGAGCACGGCGAGGTGCCGCTGCTCGGCAGTGTTCCGCTCAGCCCGACGTTCCGCATCGGCGGAGACAGCGGCGAACCCACCGTGCTCGCGGATCCCGACGATCCCGCGGCCGCCGAGCTCCTGCGCATCGCGGACAGGATCGTCCGTCAGGGCCGGGGGCTCGCGGGACGATCGCTCGGCGTCACGCCTCGGGGCTGACCGATCGCGCCGGGTCGTCCGAAGAGATACCCCTGGAAGGCGTCGGCGCCCAGCTCGCGCAGCGCGGCGAACTGCTCCTCCGTCTCCACGCCCTCGGCCGTGACCCGCAGGCCCAGGATTCCGGCGAGGTCCACGATCGTCTTCACGATCGCTGCGCCCTCCGCGCTCTCGACCACCCGATGCACGAAGGAGCGATCGATCTTCACCCGCTGCACCGGGAGCTGCGTCAGGTAGCTGAGCGACGAGTAACCGGTGCCGAAGTCGTCGAGCGAGACCCCGACGCCGCGGTCGAGCAGCGACCGAAGCACCCGTACCGTGCGCTCGATGTCGCTGTGGAGAATGCTCTCCGTCATCTCGAGCTCCAGCCGACCGGCTCCGATGCCGTGGCGCTCGATCGCCGCGCACACGGTCGCCGCGAAGTGCTCCGCGCGCAGCTGGCGCTCGCTCAGATTGATCGCCAGCCGAAGATCGCGGGTGCCGGGCCCGCGCTCCCACTCCCCGAGGATCCGGCAGGCCTCCTCGATCGCCCAGTCGCCCATCTCGATGATCAGGCCCGTCTGCTCCGCGAGGGGGATGAACTCGGCGGGGTCCACCATTCCTCGTCCCGGGCTCGCCCAGCGCATCAGTCCCTCGTAGGCGACGACGAGTCGATCGCGATCCACGATGGGCTGGGCGAAGAGCACGAGCTCGCCCTCCTCGACGCCTCTGCGCAGATCGGAGATCAGCGTGACCCGCTGCTGGGCCTCCTCGATCATCCGAGGGTCGAAGCGGCTGAAGCGGCGAAGACCGTTCTCGCGGGCGGCGCGCTTCCGAGCGACCTCCGCGCAGGTCATCAGCTCGACCGCGCACCTCTCGCGGCTCTCGGCGCCGTTCTCGCGGTTCTCGGTGCTCTCGCCGCCCCGGTGCGGCCCGTCGAAGCCGCCGTTCGACTCGGCACTGGAGAGCGCCGGCACGGGGAACCATCCTCCGGTCCCGTCCAGTCCCACGAGGATGTAGCCGATGTTCACGGACACCTCGACCGTGACCCCGAGGTCCGGATCGACGGTGCCGTTGAGCGCCTCGAACACCTCGTCCGCCACCCGCTCGCACTGCGCGTTCGCGGCGTCTGCACGAGCTCCGAGGTCGGGCAGGATCAGTCCGAACACGTCGAGGCCGAAGACCCCGACGTAGGAGACGGGCGCCTCCAGATCGCTGCAGCGGTCGGCGATGCGCCTGAGCAGCCGGTCGCCGGCCGCGAACCCGAAGGCGTCCTCCACCGCCGAGACCTCGCTGATCCCCACGGCGAAGAACGCGCAGTACCTCGGCGCCGCCGAATCGCTCAGACACCCCTCGAGCGTCTGCCGCAGCGCGAGCCTGTTCGGCAGGCCGGTGACCGGATCGCGGTATGCGAGTTCTCTGAGGCGCTCTTCCGAGAGCCGGCCTCGGGCCTCAGCGGCATCGTCGCTCTGCGGCGTCACCGACGCCGCCTCAGGTCGCTTCCTCGTCGAAGCGGAGGGCGCCACCTGCGTCCTGGCCGGATTCGGAACCGGGGGCGGGGTCCGCGCTCCCCGACGCGCCGATCCGGCGCGCCCGCGATGCCTCCGCCGCGCGGGCGCGCCGTGCCGCGGTCTGGGCCTCCCGCTCGTCCTCGACGAGCGCGTCGCGGATGATCCGTCGCGGATCGTACTGGCGCGGATCGAGCTGGCGCCAGTCCACGTCTTGGAAGTCGGGGCCCATCTCGTCCTTCAACCGGCCCTTGGCCCCTTCGGCCATGTGCTTGAAGCTCCGCACCAGTTCACCGAGCTTCTTCGCGTAGACGGGCAAGCGGTCGGGACCGATGACGAACATGGCGATCACCATGATCACCAATATCTTGTCTATCGTCAGACCTATCACCCCACAATCGTACTGCGAGAGCGGCGAGAGCGGGGATCCGGCGCACAGACGGGCAGTTCGATTTGATCGTCGTCACGCGTGTGCTCGACGCGGAGCGACGCGCGAGGCCTACGCTATGGAGTGCGGCGCCTGCCGCCAGCGACATCACCGGAGGAGAACGTGAGCAAGCTCGAACGCAACTGGCAGTACGCCGAGCAGTATCCGGGAGAGACCGAAGCCCTCGTGCGCGCCCGCAGGCTCTCGCTGGAACTCGGGATCGAGCCGGTCAGCCGCTCCGTCGCGGCGCAGCTCTCCGGCGTCGCGGTGCTGGGTCGGGCGCAGGCCATCTGCGAGGTGGGCACCGGCGTCGGCGTGAGCGGCCTCTCGCTCCTCCGCTACACGAGCGATACGACGCTCACCTCGATCGAGGTCGAGGCCGAGCATCTCCGAGAGGCTCGCACGGTCTTCGCGGACGCGGGGATCCCGGCCTCCCGGCTGCGTCTCATCGAGGGGGACGCGCGACACGTCATGCCGCGCCTCAACCTCGGCGCGTACGATCTGGTGCTGCTCGACGCCGATCCGACGCAGTTGCTGGAGTACTTCGAGCAGGCGCTCGGCATCGTGCGGCCCGGCGGCTCCATCGTCGTTCCCGGCGTGTTCTCGCACGGGCGCGTCCCCGATCCGGCGGCGCGGGACGAGGCGACCCAGACGATGCGCGATCTGCTCTCCCTCGTCGCGGAGTCCTCCGCGATCGCGCCGGTGCTCTCCCCGGCGGGCGACGGCGTACTCACGCTCGTGCGGCTCGACGGGTAGCGTCTGCGACGCCGGGGCCCTGCTGACAGAGGAGCCCGACAGACGGAGGAGCCCCCGGCATCATCGGTTGATGCCGGGGGCTCCTCCGCAGATCTCGGGCGCGCGCTCCGGCGCCGCCCTAACCGTCGAGCACGGCCGCGAGAACGTCCCGAAGCTCGCCCGCCTCTTGGTCGTTCACGGACACGACCAGACGTCCGCCACCCTCGAGCGGAACACGTACGACGATCACCCGGCTTTCACGTACCGCCTCCATGGGCCCATCCCCAGTCCTCGGTTTCATTGCAGCCATGGTGCCTCCTCGCAAGTTTGGTGTTACCTCTCTATTATCCGCCTACGCTCGGCATCGGCGAAATCGCGCGGCGCGAGTTTACACGACGGTCACCCTCGCGCGGAACGGTCGGAGCGCTCAGAGGGGAGCTGCGAGCCAGGACCGCAGCGCGGTCGCCGTCGCCTCGATCTGAGCCACGGGCACGCGCTCGTCGTCCGCGTGCGCGAGAAGCGGGTCGCCCGGGCCGAAGTTGACGGCCGGGACCCCGAGCGCGGAGAATCGCGAGACGTCCGTCCATCCGAGCTTCGCGGTGGGGGTCGCCCCGACGGCCTCGACGAAGCGCCGCGCGATCGGGGCATCGAGCCCGGGTCGCGCGCCGGAGGCCAGAT
The DNA here is from genome assembly GCA_031178565.1 of Leucobacter sp. GTDB lineage: Bacteria > Actinomycetota > Actinomycetes > Actinomycetales > Microbacteriaceae > Leucobacter. The sequence continues at coordinate 11,122 of JAPSIU010000050.1, forward strand.
CGACGATCTCGACCTCGTCGGCGTCCGAGAAGAAGTCCCGCACGAAGGCGGCGGCTTCGTCGAGGCTCCTGCTCGGCGCGAAGCGGTAGTTCACCTCGAAGACGCAGAGATCCGGGATCACGTTCCCCGCGACCCCTCCCTCGATCCGCACCGCGTTGAGCCCCTCGCGATACTCGAGTCCGTCCACCGTGATCCGCTCGGCCTCGTACTCCGCGAGTCGGTCCAGCAGCGCACCGGCGCGCTGGATCGCGTTCACCCCCATCCAGCTTCTCGCCGAGTGGGCGCGCGTGCCGCGCAGCGCGACCCGGGCCCGCAGCGTGCCGTTGCAGCCGCCCTCGATCGCGCCATTCGTCGGTTCGCCGAGGATCGCGAAGTCCGCGGCGAACAGCTCGGGGCGGTTCCGCATCGCCCGCCCGAGCCCGCTCAGCTCCGAGGACACCTCCTCGTGGTCGTACCAGATCCAGGTGAGGTCGACTCCCGGATCCACGATCTCGAGCGCCAGCGCCAGCTGCACGGCGACGCCGGCTTTCATGTCGACGGTGCCGCGTCCCCGGATCATCGCCTCGCCGGTCACGGGATCGATCTCGTCGCGCACCGGCAGGTTGGCGTTGATCGGCACGGTGTCGAGATGTCCGGCGATGGCCACGCGGCGGCTCCGATCCAACTCGGTCCTCGCGATCAGCGTGTCCCCGTCGCGGACGACGACGAGGTGGGGCGCGTGCGTGCGCAGCAGCTCCTCGACCGCGTCGGCCACCGCCCGTTCGTCGCCGGACACGGACGGGATGTCGCACAGCTGCCGGGTCAGCTCGACCGGTCCGGCGGCGGGATCGAGGCGGGGGCGGAAGATCTGGTTCTCTGCGTCACTCACCCGAACAAGCCTATGCGCTCCGGCCCGATACGATAGAAGCCATGACTGAACGCCGTTTCGCCTGGTCCGCAGGACTCGCCACCGTAGCCGCCGATGGAACCGTGCTCGACGCATGGTTCCCCTCCCCCGCCCTCGGCAAGCGCCCCGAGGATCGGGACCCGCTCATCGCCCCGGCGGAACTGGCCGGCCTCGTCGAGAGCGACGATCGACGCGGGGTCGAGGTGCGCTACGTGAACCTCGAGATCGACCTCGACGAGGCTCCCGCCGACACCTCCGACGCCTACCTGCGGCTGCAGCTCCTGTCCCACTGCCTGGTGCGACCGAACACGATCAACCTCGACGGCATCTTCGGCAAGCTGCCGAACGTCGCGTGGACCACGGCCGGGCCCATGCTCCCGCAGGAGTACGCCGCGCGGCTCCCCCGATTGAAGCGCGCCGGGATCACCGCGGTGGGGCTCGACAAGTTCCCCCGCCTCACCGACTACGTCGTGCCCGAGGGCGTCCGCATCGCGGACACCTCGCGCGTACGGCTGGGCGCTCACCTCGCCCCGGGTACGACCGTGATGCACGAGGGCTTCGTCAACTTCAACGCGGGCACGCTCGGCGCATCGATGGTCGAGGGCCGGATCTCGCAGGGCGTGGTCGTCGGCGACGGCTCCGACATCGGCGGCGGCGCCTCCATCATGGGCACGCTCTCGGGCGGCGGCACCCAGCGCGTCGCGATCGGCGAGCGCGCGCTGCTCGGCGCGAACTCCGGGATCGGGATCTCGCTCGGCGACGACAGCGTGGTCGAGGCCGGGTTGTACGTGACGGCGGGAACCAAGGTCGTGCTTCCGAAGGGCACCTCCGAGTCCGCCGGCGAGCCGGTCGAGGTGAAGGCGCTCGAGCTCTCGGGCGTGCCGAAACTGCTCTTCCGGCGCAACTCGCGCACGGGTTCGGTGGAAGCGCTCCCCCGCGAGGGCGCTGGCATCGAACTCAACGCCGCACTGCACGCCTAGCGACGATCCGTTCGGGGGCCCTCCGCCCCCGTTCGGTCGGCGCGCCGGGGGCCCGCGGCGGACAGAGTGCGCCCCAAGC
>JAPSIU010000051.1 GCA_031178565.1 Leucobacter sp.
GCACCGTGCCCGAGCCCTGGTTCCCGGACGACCCGCCGCGGATCGCGCCCGCGCCGCCGCCGGCGCTGCCCGTGATCGTCGACATGACCCAGTTGAACTCGCCGCCCGTCATCGTGCTCGCGACCCAGTCGGCGCCCACGCTTCCGCCGGTCTCGAGCACGATGCCGGCGCCGCCGCGGAGCAGGTTGCTCCTCCCGGGGATGCGGTTCGTACCGACGCCGATCATGCCGCCGAGGCCGCCGCCGAGCCCCGAGCCGATCGCGCTCGAACCGACGTCGTTCCAGGAGAAATTCCCGAACATGCCCGACGACACGGCCGTCGCGACGGTTCCGGAGATGGTGCTCTCGATCGCCTCGATCGCTCCGCGGCGAAGGAGCGCCATGAGGCGCTTCTGGGTCTGCACCAGCATCTTGAGGCGCTCGAGCACCGCCTTGAACTTCGGTATCCACCGGGCGATCGTCGCTGCGACCTTGCCGATGCCCGCGAGCGCTCCGGCGCCGGCGGTCAGGATCGACAGCAGGATGCTCAGCCCGATGTCGATGGCGATCTCCGTGGCCAGCTGGGCGATCAGGGTGCGGAGCTCCTCGCGGATCGTCTCAACGTTCGTCGCGTAGGCCTCGCAGCCGTCGTGCTGGCTCATCGCGCCGTCGGCGACCTGCTCGAGCATCTCGACGAGCCTCGCCTGGGCGGTGAGCATCGGATCGCACTGCGGGAAGGTGAACGCCGAGGTCGCGGGGAGCGCCGATGCCACCTGAGCGGCCGCCTCGGTGAACTGAGTCGAGCAGGTCCTCCAGGCGGATGCCGCGCTCCGCACCTTGTCGGTGTCGGCCGTGGGGATGACGATGCCGGCCTGCTCCTTGAGGAAGTCCTCGATGAACTCGGCGATCTCGCCCAGCGGGGAGCCGCGGTGCTCGTCGCCGAGGGCGGAGCCCACGGACGGGGCGGTGAAGGTCTCGCCCGCGGAGAGCGCCGCGAGGAACTCGTTGTCGGTGCTGAGCGCGCCGGCGAGTTCCATCTCGCGGTAGGCGGCGGCGGTCGCGGTGAGCATGGTCTCGAATCCGGCGACCGCGTTCGCGAGGTTCGCCCCCTGCAGCAGCACCGATGCCGCATTGGCGTCGTACCCGCCCTCCTCGGGGGCGCCGTTCGCGAAGTCCTCGGCGAGCGGATCGATGCCCGCCATCCCGGTGCAGCCGTTCAGCGACGAGGCGAGCGAGGTCGTGGCGCTCTGGATCAACGAGGCCGGAGCACCGAGGCTCTGCGCCTCGGAGACCACGACGGAAGCATTCAACCGAACCTGCATGAGCGTGTCTACAATCCTGTTCTAAGCGCCGAGCGAGGCGTTGAAGCCGGTCCACTGGGAGTCGAGCTCGGTCGTGCCGGTCTCGTACGCGTTCAGCACGACGGTGGTGTGCGCCTGGAGCTGCGCCGTGGCCTCTGTGAGGGCCGCTGCTGAGAGCGCCCAGGTCTCGAAGGCCATCAGGAAGCGCGCTGAGGCGGGTCCCTGCCACTCGGCGGGCAGCATGTGCGCGAACGCGGACGCGCCCGAGTGCAGCGCCGAGGAATAGCCGATCATGGAGTTCAGCGCCTCGGTGGCGGCTCGGAGCGTCTCGATGTCGACAGCCTGTTCAGCCATCAGAAGGCCCTCCCTCGGGGTGTCGGGTCGGAGTCCGCGCCGGCGCCGCTCGCGTCGGGAAGGGCCGACGCGCCGGTGGAGACGACCTTCTGCTGGTCGCGCCCGGTGCGTGCCGTGACTCCGGCGGGAACCATACCGCCCTGTTCGACCGACGGGCGCTGCCGGGCATTCGCGCGGTCGAGACCGGCGTAGACCGATTCGCGCACCTCCTCGGAGAACGTCACGACGGGGGTCTCCGCCTGCCGCTGCTGCACCGAGCGGTGCTGCAGGCCGGCCTCGGTCGCGGTGTAGGCGACCTCGGCACCGACGAGCTGAGCCGAGAGCGAGGTCAGCGACGCGCGGACCGCGATGGTCGTCGCCTTCCACTGCTGCCAGGACGCGTCGAACGCCTCCTGGTCCTGTCCCTCCCAGCTCACGCCGGACACGGATTCCACCTGAGCGCTCACCGCAGCCACGTGGCTGTCGAAGACCGCGAGCACCGTGTTCAGCTGGGCGGACACTTCGCCCAGACTGCTCGCTCGAACTCGGAAAGTCGTCACAGTTCATCCCCTCGCATGCGCCATGGCACCGATCACGCCGGCCGATCGAGCCGTCGAGAACCGACGGCGATCAACGCAGATACGGACTACGCCTGGAAGGTCGAAGCGATCTGGTTCTCGGAATCCTCGTAGGTGAGGGAGGCCTGGTTCAGCAGCTCGCTGATGCCCTGCAGCGACTCCTTGAGCTGGATGCTCGCCTGATCCCACTGGCCGTAGAGCTCGTTGAACGACTGCGAAGCGGATCCCGCCCAGTCTCCGCTCACCAGTCCTTCGACGAGCGACTTCAGGTTCGACAGCTGCGACTCGATCGACTGCGATCCGCTCGAGAGCTGTCCTGCGACGCCGGCAAGTGATTCGGATGTGACGCGGATTTCGGCCAAGGATGTACCTCCGGTTCAGTGCCCCTGCGGCGGGCGATTAGCAAATAACCTTCAAAAGCATACCCCCTCGGAGGGGAAACGTTCTGGTTTCGTTACCAACCCGCGCAGTCGGCGCAGCCCAGGTTCAAGCGGTCGAGTCCCGACTCGGGTCCGCGCAGCGCGGCGAACGCGGCGTCGCCGTCCTGCGCGTCGAGGGCCTCCGCGACGAGTTTCAGGCCGTGCTGAGCGAGTTCGGTCCACGCGGCGTAGTCGGGATTGTCGATGCCCTCGGCTCCGCGGGCGGCAACGGCCTGCAGGCGGGCAAGCGGGGCCTTCGCATCGAGGAGTCGCTCCGTCCGCTGCCCGGATCCCTCGATGATGGCGGGGATGAGCTCTATCATCGCGCCGCGGATCTCCTCGCATCGCTCCTGGCGAATCTGATCGGTCATTCTCGGTCCTCTCGTCCGTCGAATCGTTCTGGCCGCTCGCGGTCGTTCCCGCGAGCGATGTTCCGCTCTACTGGCAGTCGGGTGCGTCGGGCGGCGGCTCGACGGCCTCGACCGCCTCCCAGTCGAAGCTCGCTCGCACGGTTCCCGAGTCGTCGGCGATGACCAGGGAGCGGGGGAGCGGCGCACCCGCGGCGTTCACGGTCAGCTCGCCGATCGGGGCGCCACCGGCGCCGATCACGATCGTCGCCTCGCCGGATCCCGTCGCCTCGCCGGATCCCGCGGCCTCGCCGGCCGGCCCCGCTGCGGGCGGAAGCGCCCCCATCTCGAGCTCCGAGAGCGTTGCCCTGATGAGTTGCACGGGGTCCAGCAGCGGAGAGAACTCCGCGAGCGCGGGGCTCCTCGGCGGAAGGCAGCTCCAGCTGCCGGCCGCAGCGAGGCCGGTGCGGTTCTCGAACTCGGCGTTCCCGCGCACCCACATGGTCCCGTCGATCCTCACCGCCGTGAACTGGATCGCCCCCGCCGTCACGGACGCACGATACTCGTGCCCGGTCCCGGACCGGACGACCTCCATCGTGTCCCCGGGCGTCGGCTGCTCCGGCGCACCGACGATCTCCTGCATGTTCAGTCGCACGCTTCCGGGTGCCTCAGCAGCTGCTCGGAGAACGACGCTCGCCGACCTCGACCCCTCGAGCAGCCAGACGCCGTTCCCCGTGTCGCCGAGCTCGGCCGCCGCCGCCATGTCCACGTTCTCGGGCACCGGGATCGCCGGCGCCTCCTCCGAAGCGGGGGAGCACGCGGTCAGACCGGAAGCCAGGGCGAGCACGCCGGCGCCGGCCGCGAGGCGGCGTCGCAGACTCACCCGCCCGTCGCTTCCGCGACGCAGACGCTCGCGGCGCCCTGCTCGGCGAGGGCGTCGGCGGTGAGGGAGACCGGGGTCTCCGCCTCGGCCTCGACGGACGGCCGGATCACGAAGCAGGTGGAGTCGTCGTAGAAGCCGAGCCCTGCCGGCACCCAGGCCTCCGCACCCCCGCGGATCAGCTGCGAGAGGTCCAGCGTCTCGCCGCCCGTGACCGCGTACAGATCCACGTCGGACGCACCGGTCCACGTCAGGTGGAGGTTGCCGCCGCCGGCTTCGATCTCGGCCGACTCCACGGGCGGCGCCTGCCCGCCGACGATGTTGACGATCAGAAGCACTGCCGTGGCGATGATCGCGAGAGTGGTGAGCGCCATCGACACCACGAACGCCGGGTGGCGCCACAGCGAACGAGGCTTCTGCTCGACCTCGGCGAGCTCGGGAAGCACCCCCGTGCTCTCCGACGCGAGCGGTCGCAGGCGGGGACCGGCGGGAACCCGCCGATCAGCCTCGACGGGTTCCTCCACCGGTGGTCGAGCTCTCGGCACCGAACCTCCTACGCTCAACGCGATCACATACCGACTACGATCAGTCCGACTACGATCAGTGTATTGCGTCGGCTGAGGTGTACGGACTGGGGTGTGAATGACAAGGCGTTGCCGCTCTGCGCGGATGCTTCCGCTGATCGGCGCACTCGCCGCGCTCCTCACGGTCGCGAGCGGCTCGGCGGCCGTCGCGGTTCAGCAGTCCGCGCAGCAGTCCGCAACGGATCAGCAGTCCGCAGCGGAGCAGCAGCCCGCAGCCCCCGGCGTGGTGAGCATCCCCTACGAGGGCGAGGTGGAGGTCGCCGCCGCGAGCGGCTACGTCATCACCGACTGCGCGCCGCTGTTCGCGACTGGCCTCGTCACGGCGTGCGCGCCGAACGGGTTCACGGCGTCGGCACCCGCCTTCGACCCCGAAGCCGCACCCGTGCGAGTGGAGGTCGGGCTCGCGAACGCCTCGACGGTCCTCGCCGTCGACTACGTCCTCCAGCTCGAGCCGCCGCCGGCTCCTGATCTTCCCGACACCGAACTGATGCTCGGACTCGGCGACGGGGATCGGAGCCTCATCCCGCTGTCGATGCTGGGTCTCGAGTGCGAGCTCTGCACTCCGGGGACGGCGCGCATCGAGATCGTGAAAGCGCCTCCGTCGAGCCGGATCCGCGCGTCGGTGACCGGCGCTCACCTCGTGCTCACGCCGACGCGCGGCTTCACGGGCAGCGGCGAGATCGGCCTTCGGATCGTCGACGACCTCGGTCAGCGCTCGAAGACCGCGATCGTCACCGCGCACGCGGCCCCGTCCGGGTCGATCCCCGCCCTCGCGCTGCATCGCCAGCTCGAGATGCCCGGGGAGACGATCGAGATCCCCGCCGCTGACACAGTGCCGGCGATCGACGCGGCCGGATCCGGCGGGGTGAGCGTCGTGAGGTGCGGGGGTGCGGTCCGGGGTGCCGCCGTCTGCCGCCCGGGCGGTGCGATCGAATACACCCCGGTCGGCGCGGAGAGCGACCAGATCTGGGCGCAGGTGGCGGATCGGAGCGGCTGGCAGGGTCTCGTGAGCGTGACCTTCCGCGAGCCGGGCGCGGCGCCGCTCGCCGCCCTCGCTCCCGCCCGCGGAGCGGAGGAGGCCGTGCTGCTGATCCCGACAGCGCTGCCGCCGGACGAAGACGCCGAGGCCGCGGACGAAGCGGCCGCGACCTCCGCGCTCACCGGCATCCTCGACCAGATCGGAGCCCGCACGTGACTCTTCGCCTGACCGTCAACGGGAGCGGCGGGCCGCAGTCGTGGCTCGTGAACGTCGACGACACCGCGACGGTGGCCGAGGTCGCGGATGCAGTTCGCGTCGACCCTCGGACGCTCGCGGGGGTCCCGGGCGAACACGCGGCCGCGGTTCAGTTGTCCGAGACCGAACTGCTGAACGGGACGATCGTGCCCGCCGCGTCGCCGCAGCGGCCTCCCGCCGGCAGTGCGCGCCTCGAGGTGGTCGCCGGGCCGTTCGCCGGCACCGCCGTGCCGCTGGGGGCGAATGCCGGGTTCGTGATCGGCAGCGGCGCCGAAGCCGGGCTGCCCATGCCCGACCCCTATCTGCTGCCGGCCCACCTGCGCGTCACGGTCGGGGAGTGGGCGCCCACGCAGCCGGGGCAGCCGGCCGCGCCGCTCGTCGCGACGGTCGAGCCGATGCCGGGCGCGGAGGTGCTCGTCAACGGACTGCGCATCGACGGCCCGACGCGGGTCGCCCCGATCGATGTGATCCAGGCGGCCTCGAGCATCTTCCGGCTCGGGCTCGAACCCGCCGCCGACGCGGATCTCACGCGGGATCCGCGCGGACGGCGCGCGTTCAACAGACCCTCTCGCATCCGTCCCGACGCGACGATCCCCGTCGTGCCGCTCCCCGGGGACAAGCCCGAGGACTCCGACAAGTCTCCGCTCCCGTGGTTGTCGGCCCTCATCCCGGTGATCCTCGGGGTCACGATGGCCGTCGTGTTCAACCGACCGATCATGCTCCTCATGGCCGCCGCCTCGCCGATCATGGTGGTGGGCTCCTACGTCATGAACCGGAAGATGGCGAAGCGCAAGGGCGAGCGGACCGAGGCGCAGTGGATCGACGACGTCAACAGCGCCAAGCGGCGCATCGCCGAGCTGGTGCAGGTGCAGCGCGTCGACGCGTGGTACGCGCATCCGGATCCGCTGCGGATCCGGGAGATCGCGACGAAGCCGCTGTCGAACCTCTGGGAGCGCCGGATCGACGACCCCGACGCGCTCACCTGCCGAGTGGGAGTGGGGGAGGTGCCGCTCGCCGCGCGCTTCGAGGGCGGATCGTCGAAGCAGCGCCACGAGCAGAAGCGCGTGGGGGTCTCACCGGCTCCGGTGACCGTGAACCTCGGCGAGGGGCCCGTGGGCGTCGCCGGCGACCCCCGCGTGGCGCGAGCGACGGTGCGGTCGCTCATCGCCTCGCTCGTCACGCTCCGCTCGCCGCGCGATCTGCAACTCGTCGCCCTGTGCGGGGACGACGCGGAATCGGAGGCCGAGTGGGGATGGCTCCAGTGGTTGCCCCACACCGAACCCGGAGAGGGAGCGATCGCGCTCGTCGGGAACACCGACGACACGAGACGGGATCGACTCCGCGAGCTCTCGTCGCTCCTCGAACTCCGCCGCCGGGTGAAAGCACCGATCGAGTCGCACGTCGTCCTGCTCGTCGACGGCGCGCGCGACCTGCGTCGTCTGCCCGGCATGGTCGACCTCCTCGCGGGGGGAGCCGAGCACGGGATCTTCGTCGTCGCACTCGACCGGCACCGCAACCAGCTCCCCGAGGAGTGCCGCAGTGTGCTCGTCGTCGACGAGGCCGAGGGTGTGATCGGCGCTCTCGAGACCTCGACGGGGTTCACCCCCGTCGTGCTGCTGGACCGCCTCACCCCGAGGTCCGCGGAGGAGATCGCGCGCTCGCTCAGCTCCCTCGAACACGTCTCGGGCGCCGGAGACGAGGGCATGCTGCCGGCCTCGGTGCGCTACGTCGAGCTCGCCGGCATCGATCTCGACGACCCCGATGAGCTGCTCGCCCGTTGGAACCAGAATCCTCGCCGCACGTTCGTTCCCGTCGGCGCCACCGCTGAGAGCGAGTTCGCGGTCGATCTGGCGGCGGACGGCCCGCACGCGCTCGTCGCGGGAACCACGGGCTCCGGCAAGTCGGAGTTCCTGCAGACCCTGATCATCTCGCTCGCGTTGGCGAACCGCCCCGACGCGCTCAACTTCGTGCTCATCGATTACAAGGGCGGATCGGCGTTCGCCGACTGCGAGCGCCTGCCGCACACCGTCGGCATGGTCACCAACCTCGACGCCCGCGAGACGGAGCGCGCCCTCGCCAGTCTCGACGCCGAGCTGAAGCGCCGTGAGCGCGTGCTCGGCAGGATGGGCGCGAAAGACGTGGACGCCGCGTGGATCCGCGATCCCGACCGGGCTTCGAGCGCAGGTCTCGCCCGGCTCGTGATCGTCATCGACGAGTTCGCGGAGCTCAAGCGCGACCTCCCCGCGTTCATCGACGGCCTCGTGCGGATCGCGCGGGTCGGCCGCTCGCTCGGCGTCCACCTCGTGCTGGCGACCCAGCGCCCGTCGGGCGTCGTGACGCCGGAGATGCAATCGAACATCAGCCTCCGCGTCGCCCTGCGCGTCACGGACCGCTCCGACTCCTCCGATGTGCTCGGATCGCAGGAGGCGGCGTTCATCTCTCCGAGCACACCCGGTCGAGGATACGTGCGCTCGGTGGCCGGGGGGATCCCCGCCGCGTTCCAGACGGCGCGCGTGGCGGGTCTCCGCCGGGGGAGTCAGCGCAACAGGCGCGTCGCGGCGCCTGTTGCCCCGGTCACCTGGGCGACGATCGGCGTCCCCCCGAGATTCCCGAGCGACCGCGAGCGGACCGGCCCCGTCGACCACGACGACACCGATCTCCGCGCGCTCGTGAACCTCGCGGTCGAGAGCGCGTCGAGGGGCGGGATCGCCCGGAACCCCTCTCCCTGGCTGCTTCCCCTCCCGGACACCCTCACGCTCGATCGCTTCAACACCGGTGAGCTCGCTCCGACGGAGATCGTCCTCGGTCTCCAGGACGTGCCGGCGGAGCAGAAGCAGGACGTGCTCACGTGGGATCTCACCCGCGACTCGCACCTGCTCTTCCTCGGCGGCGCGCGCTCGGGCAGGACGACCGCGCTGCGCACGATCCTGGCGCAGGTCATCAACCGCTACACCCCGGCGGACGCGCATATCTACGTCGCCGACTACGGCAACGGCGCGATGCTGCCGCTCACGGACGCGCAGCACTGCGGCGCCGTCGTCACCCCGACCGACACCGAGCGGCTTCCCCGACTCGTCCAGCGCCTGCTCGACGACCTCGAGCACCGCCAGTCGGTGCTCTCCCGCGCCGGTGCGGGAAGCATCGCCGAGCAGCGCAGGCGGGCGACTCCCGAGGAGGCGCTCCCGTACACGCTCGTCGCGATCGACGGGTGGGAGCGCCTCACCGGCACGTTGGCGGCGGATCGCCTGGTCGTGTTCCGCGAGCAGGTGATGCGGGTGCTCCGCGAGGGCCCGTCGGCCGGCATCAGGGTGATGATCACCGCGGATCGCACCTTCACCGGCGACAAGGTCGCGAGTGCGATCGACACCACATACGTGCTGCCGATGCACGATCCGAACGACTACCGGGCGGCGGGGGTGATGCTGCGCGAGCTCCCCTCGAACCTCACGCCGGGCCGGGTGCTGTTCGACGCCGACGCGAAGGAGGCTCAGCTCGCGGTGCTCGGCCGGGACACGAGCGGCGAGGCCCAGACGGCGCTGTTCCGCTCCGTCATCGAGGAGACCCGCGATCACTTCGACCGGTTCGAGCAGCTGAGGCGGCTGCCGAGGGCGTTCCGCGTCGACCCGCTGCCCTCCTACATCGGGCTTCAGGACGCCGCGCTGCTCCCGTCCCTCGACGGCTTCGCCGAGGACGGGGTGCTCGTGGGGGTCGGCGGCGACGAGCTCTCGCGCGTCTGCGTCGACTGGAGCGAGCAGACCGGCTTCGTCGTCGCGGGAAGCCGGGCCTCGGGGCGGTCGTCGGCGCTGGCCTCGTTCCTGCACCAGCTGAACTTCCGCGAGACTCCCGTCATCGTGATCGCGCCGAAGCCCTCCATCCTGACCGAGCTGGCGGACGACGCGTCGATCGATGTGATCAGGGACACGTCCACCGACGCGAGCGCGCTCCTGGAACGGGTGACCGAGCTCTCCGCCTCGCGCGGCGGCCGGAGGGTCACGCTGATCGTCGACGACGCGGAACTCATGAAGCAGGAGCCGATCGAGTTCGCCATCACGGGGGTGGCCGGCCAGGTGTCCATCGTCGCCGCGGTGGAATCCGAAGCCTCCTCCAGTCTGTTCGGAGGCGCGCTCGCGGCAGCGAAGCGCGCGCGGCAGGGGGTCGTGCTCACGCCGGTGAACCAGATGGTCGGCACGACGCTGTTCGGCACGCAGATCCCGAAGGTCTTCCTCGGCGGCCGCTCCGCAGGCGCTGGAGTGGTCTTCTCCTACGGCGCATGGACGCCGCTCCGGATCGCGGATGTGAGGCACTGATGATCGATCGGATGCGCAGCCGCGCGGTGTGCGCCTACTGCGGGGCGGCGGCCCGCCCGAACGCGATGTACTGCCTCGAGTGCGGCCAGATCGCCCGGCTGCCCGAGCCGCGCCCGGAGCAGCGGACGAGTCGCTGGACGGCCGCCGCGCACGCCGAGGCCGTTCAGCATGCTCCAGCGGCGCCCGCCGCTCCGGCCGCCGCCGGGCATCCGCCGACCGGGCAGATCTGGATCCCGCCCGCGGTGCACGGCCCCGCGTCCGCGGCCTCGGCGGCTCCTGCTCCGGAGGCGGAGCACACGATCGTCGTGCCGCCCCCGGCGCAGACCCGTCACGCGGACCGGGAGCCCCGGATCCTGCTCGAGTTCTCGACCGGCGAGCGCGTCGAGATCCATGACGCTGCCGTACTCGGTCGGAACCCCCGCGACACGGCGCGCAATGCCGGCATGGAGGCGATCGAGGTCCACGATCCCGGCCGCTCGATATCCCGAGCGCACCTGACGATCCAGCGCTCAGGAGCGGTCGCGCACGTCACCGAGCTCGGCTCGGCGAACGGATCCGAGATCGAGCACGAGGGACGGCGGCTCGCGCTGAGCAGCGACCGGCGGTATCTGCTGCAGAGCGGGGACCTCCTGCGCATGGGAGACCTCCTCGCCCGCGTCACGATCGTCTAGACCGGATCACGATCCCAGCGGCGTCGAGAAGAGCGTCTCGAAGGTGTAGGTGCCCTCGCTCCGGTTCTGGTGGACCGCGCACCACGCGACCTCGGAGAAGACCGCTTCTCCGAGCGGGGAGGCGGCGCCTGTGTGCGATTCCAGGGCGGACCGGATCGCGGCGCCCTCTCCGGTGGCAGTGGCGTATGCGAGGGTGATGTGCGGATCGGCGGGCGGCTCGTAGCGCCGCGCGTCCGGCCCGAGTGCGGCCGACGCGGAGTCGCGCACGGCGCTGACGAGCGCCTGCCATCGTGCGTCGGGCTCCGCGCGGACCAGAACCGACGCGGCGGCCGGGGTCGGGGCGCCGAAGTCCAGGAGCACCGGAGCGAGGCTCGAGGTCGACCGTGTCGCTCTCTCCGCGAGATCCGTCAGACGTTCCGCGTCCAGCTCGACGACGAGGAACGGGAACCGCTGGACCGTGACGTGGAGCGCCGCGCGGGGCTGCGGGGCGAGGAACGCGTGCAGTCCGGGCGCTGCGAGGGCGGCTGAAGCGGAGGCCAACCGGTCCTTCATGGCAGCGTCGGGGATCAGATAGGCGTGCAGCATCCCTCCGGGATCGTCCCAGTCGTCGACCGTGGTCGCGAAGAAGTCGGTGACCATGCGCGGCGCCTCCGTGTCACACCAGGTGGGCATCTGATGGCCGGCGATCACGCGAAGACAGCGAGGCCGTAGAGGGCGAAGACCATCAGGTGTGCTGCGCCGTGGAGAGCGGTGACTCGTCTGCCCGAGAAGGTCGTCATGGTCAGCAGAAGTGTCACTGCGAGGAGCATCAGGTTCGCCGGGGTTTCGGCGAGCATGACGGTTTGCCCTGTGAGGAGACCGATGGTGAGGACGGCGGGGATGGTGAGGCCGACGGTGGAGACGAGGGCACCGTGGCAGAGATTGCACCCGGTGAGGATGGAGGGCCAGTGTTCACGCCTCATCAGCGGCTCGACCTCAGAGATATTCTGACCGCCTACACAGATGGCGGAGCATGGGTCAACCGCCGCCCGGACACGGGGCAGATCGCTACGGGATTCGCTGCAGACTTCACAGTGATCGATCGCAACCCATTCGAGAATGATCGACGGACCTTCGCTCAGACCAGCGCGCTAGCAACATACGTGCATGGAGATCTTGTCTGGAGCGCGAATGAGTGTCGCGTCGGCCTGGTGTAGATAGGGGCCCTCGGAGAGCGGCACGTGTTCCCCGCGCACACGAGCATGACCCGAAGCGGGAAGCCGGTGTCCATGCGTCCATTGTTTGGCAATTCGCGCCAGGGTTCGGCAAGCGATTTGCACGGCGCGCCGTCTATCATGGGTGTTGAAGAGTTCCGACGGGACGACCCGCCGGTGATCGCACGAGCGGGGACGGCCCAGCAGAAACGAGTATCTGTCTGTGTCCACCGCAGCCACTCTCCGCACTGTCCTCACCCCTGGCGTGATCTTCCGCGTTCTCCTGGGCTGGGGCGCGTTCATCGCGCTCCTCATCGCGCAGCCGCTCCTGTCGGCCTACCTTTCCACTCCGGTACTGGCCGTGGTGCTGGCGGGTATCATCGCCGTGATCGTCGTGTGCGCCTTCGGCGTCGTCGGAGAGGCCGAGCATCTGGCGCATCGTCTCGGCGACCCGTACGGCACCCTTGTGCTGACGCTGTCGATCGTGCTGATCGAGGTCATCCTCATCTCCGCGGTCATGCTCGGACCCGGCGAGCACGCGACCATCGCTCGCGATTCCGTCATGGCAGTGTCGATGATCATCCTCAACCTCGTCGTCGGTATCGGACTGGTCGTCGGCGGGATGAGGCACCGTGACCTGCGCCCGAACCGCACGGGAGTCTCCGCCTATCTCTCGCTTCTCGTCGTCCTCATCGCGGTTGCGTTCGCACTGCCCGGGCTCATCGGCACTGACGGCACCTATACCGCTGGACAAGAGATCCCGATCATCGCGCTCACGGTGATCCTCTACGCATTCTTCCTGTACCGGCAGATGGGCGCCCAGCGTGCGGACTTCCAGGAAGTCGCATCCGCACGCCGCACCCCGGAATCCGGCGACTCGGCGACGCAGCACGCGGCCGCCGGAAGTTCGTCGGTGCTCGCCGTCATCGCAGCGCACCGCGTCGAGGTGTGCGCCCGCGCTCTCATCCTCGTGGTCACGGTGCTTCCGATCGTGCTGCTCTCCCACGACATGGCCGTCCTCCTCGACGACGGGCTCGACCGTGCCGGCGCTCCTGTCGCGCTCTCCGGCATCCTGATCGCGATGATCGTCTTCCTCCCCGAGACGATCACCGCGATCCGCGCCGCCTACAC
>JAPSIU010000337.1 GCA_031178565.1 Leucobacter sp.
CCTCCGCGTCGACCTGAGCCACCCGCATGGCCTGTTCGATGCTGTTGTCGATGTCGTGTCGCAGCACCAGATGCTTCGGCTGCGGGCGGTCGAGGTACTCCCGGAAGTGGGTCACCGCATATCCGGTCTCTCGATACGCGATCAACGTATCCGAGTAGGACTTCAGGGAATAGTCGTACTTTCCGGAGTCGATTGACGCCATTTCACATACCGTTCATATCGGGCCGCCGGACGACGGCTAGAGACAATCTAAGTAGGAGCAATGCCTCATACTATAACCTCCCCGGGACCGACGGTCTCGGAAGAACGCGGATAGGATTGCTGGCATGGAATTCACGAGCCATACGGGCGTGCGGGCGCTGTGAACCGCAACAAGCTCCCCTCGTGGATCAACGCCGCCATCGATCGCATCGCGGACTCGCCTATGAGCCCGATCGGTCGCCTCGCGGCGAAGCGCCTCGGGCGGCCCGCCCCTCGCGGCTCGGTACCCGCTACGGAGTTCGACGAGAAGCCCTCGCGCGTGCTCATCGCACCCGTCAATTACTCTGGTCAGGGCATCGCATGGGCGCGTTCCCTGGAGGCGCTCGATCCCGACATCTCGGCGCGCAACATGGCGATCGAGGTCCCGGGCGGCTTCTCGTTCCCCGCGGATCTTCTGGTGCCGGTCGGCACCTATCACAACGACCCCGACTGGCAACGGCGCCAGTTCGAGGCCGCGGCGAACGCCACCCACGTGCTCATCGAGGCCGAGGAGCCGCCATTCGGCCGGCTCATGGGCCGCTCCGTCGCCGCCCAAGCGGCGGCGCTGCTGGATCGGGGCGTCGACGTGGCCTTTCTCGCGCACGGTACGGATGCCAGGCTCCCCTCGCGGCACATCGCGGGGAATCCGCTCTCGTACTACGACGACCCGGCCGTGTATCTCCCCAGAGCGGAGCAGCTCGCGGCCCGGAACATCGCGCTCGTGACCGACAGCGGCCGCCCGGCGTTCGTCTCCACGCCCGACCTGCTCGCGGATCTGCCCCACGCCAGGTGGTGCCCCGTCGCCGTCGATCCTGAGCGCTGGGCGGCCTCCGGGCGCGCCTCTCGCCCGGAGGGGCGCCCGCTCCGCGTCGTGCACGCGCCGTCCGTCGCCGCGTACAAGGGCACGCCGCTCATCATGCCGACGCTCGAGAAGCTGCGATCCGAGGGCTTGATCGAGTTCCGTCTCATCCAGGGCGTTCCATCGGCCGAGATGCCCGCAGCGTTCGCCGAAGCCGATGTCATGCTCGACCAGTTCCGCGCCGGTTCGTACGGAGTCGCGGCCTGCGAGGCGATGGCTGCGGGATGCGTGATCGTGGGCCAGGTCTCCGACGGCGTGCGGTCCACGGTCCTTGCCGAGACCGGTCTCGAACTTCCCGTGGTGGAGGCGACACCCGATTCGCTCGAGGGGGTTCTCCGTGAGCTCTCCGCGGCTCCCGACCTCCTCTCCCGTGCTGCACGAGGAGTCGAGTTCATCCGCGAGGTGCACGACGGCCGCCGCGCCGCGCGCGTCCTCCGAGACGGATGGATCGCCGCCACCGATGATCGAAAGGACACAGCCCGTGCATCCCGTAGCTGAGCGCGTGTGGAAGCTCCTCCCGAAGATCGGACAGGACACCATCGCGTCGGGTGTGGACCGCCTCCGGGGCGTAACCCCGCCTCCCCCGCCGATTCCGGACACGAGCAAGCCGATCCGGCTGCTCGTCGGCCCGGTGAACTACGCCGGTCAGGGCTATCAGTGGTCCCGCGCCGTCGAGACGACGGGCAGGGTCTCCGCGAGGAACTACGTGCACGAAGCGAACAACCCGCTCCAGTACGCGTCCGACTACACGGTCTCGTGGCGGACCGCCGAGCATTCCCGCGCCTGGCAGAAGGCGATGGCCGAGGCGCTCGATCGCGACTACACGCACGTCCTGATCGAGGCGTGCTTCCCCGTTCTCGGCGGCCTCTACTCGGGTGACATGCGTCGCCAGATCGCGCTGATGCAGGATGCCGGCCTGCGGATCGCGTTCGTGGGCCACGGCACTGACGTCCGTCTTCCGTCGCGGCACGCGGAACTCGAGCAGTGGTCGTTCTTCCGCGATGACGAGTGGGTCGCGCCCGAGCTCGTCGAGAAGGTCGTGGCCGAGAACCTGGAGCTGATCGCGGAGATGGGCCTCCCCACCTTCGTCTCGACCGCGGGCCTCCTGCTCGATCTGCCCGAGGCGCACTTCCTCGGTGTGATCATCGACCCCGCGAAGTGGTCGAACGATGAGCCTCTGCTTCGACGCGAACGGATCAAGGTCGTGCACGCGCCCACCAACCCGATCGCGAAGGGATCGACGCTCATCGCGCCGATCGTGAAGAAGCTCCACGACGAGGGCCTCATCGAATACGTCGAGCTGCGCGGGATCCCGAACGACCGCATGCCGGCGGTCTTCGCGGATGCCGACGTGGTGCTCGATCAGTTCCGGGCGGGCGACTACGGCGTCGCAGCCTGCGAGACGATGGCGTCGGGGAGGATCGTGCTCACCCACGTGAGCGACCAGGTGCGCAGCGAGGTCGAGCGCCACGCGGGCATTCCGCTGCCGATCCCCGAGACGACCGTCGAGAATCTCGAAACGATGCTGCGCGACATCGCGACCCGCCGCGATCACTACCGGGCGATCGCCGCGCAGGGACCCGAGTTCGTGCGTCGCCTGCACAACGGCGAGTTCTCGCGCGAGGTGCTCATGCGACACTTCCTGGAGTCGTAGCGGTGCGCTTCGCGATCGTCTCCCGCATCTACCGGCCGGAACCGTCGGCGGCGTCCTTCTTCCTCGGCAGCGTGGCCGACGCGCTGCTGGCTGAGGGACACGACGTCGACGTGCTCACCGCGAAGCCGCTTCCGGGGCAGGGCGAGGGATCCCGCGGGGAGCGCATCAGAACATTCCCCGTGCTGCGAGACCGGAGCGGCTACGTGCGGGGCTACGTGCAGTACATGAGCTTCGACATCCCGCTCGCCCTCCGACTGCTGTTCGTGCCACGGCCCGCCGCGGTCTTCGTCGAGCCACCGCCCACCACGGGTGCGGTCGTCCGGCTCGTATGCGCGCTCCGCAGGATCCCCTACGTCTACGATGCGGCGGATATCTGGTCCGATGCCGCAGGGCACGCGACGAGTTCGGGGCTGGTCGTGCGCGTGCTCCGCGCGTTCGAGCGCTTCGCCATGCGCGGCGCCTCGGCGATGGTGACCATCTCGCAGGGCGTGGTCGACCGGGCACGCGGGCTCGGCGTCCGCACGCCGATGACCGTCACCGGCTTCGGGGCGGA
>JAPSIU010000338.1 GCA_031178565.1 Leucobacter sp.
CTCGTCTCGGCGGCGAAACCCTGAGCCGGCTTGACCTGGGTCAGCCCCGCCCCGAGGGTGCGGATGATCCGCCAGCCGCCCGAGTACGTGCCGATCGCGATGGCGAGCGCACAGGACACGACGACCCAGAACTGGGGTCCGGTCCCGGCGTCCTGCATGTTCGCGGCGACCAGCGTGAGCGTGATCACGCCCATCGTCTTCTGCGCGTCATTCGTGCCGTGCGCGAGGGCGATGAGGGAGGAGGAGGCGATCTGGGCGTAGCGGAAGCGCCCGCGCCCGTCCTTCCTGCCGTCGTGCCGACGGGTGATGGCGTACGCCACACGGGTCGCGGTGAACGCCACGAGACCCGCGGTGAGCGGTGCCGCGACCATCGGGATGAGGATCTTGGACAGGAAGACGCCGCCGTTGATCGCGGAGAAACCGGCGCCGACGAGCGCCGCGCCGATGAGGCCGCCGAAGAGCGCGTGCGACGAGCTCGACGGCAGACCGTAGAGCCACGTCACCAGATTCCAGACGATGGCGCCGGTCAGTCCGGCGAAGATCATCTCAGGAGTGATGAGCACTCCGCCGTTGCCCTCGTTGATGAGACCGCCCGAGATGGTCTTCGCGACCTCGGTCGAGAGGAAGGCCCCGACGAGGTTGAGGATCGCGGCCAGCAGCACGGCGGTCTTCGGTTTCAGCGCACCGGTCGCGATGGGCGTGGCCATCGCGTTCGCGGTGTCGTGGAAGCCGTTGGTGAAGTCGAAGAAGAGCGCCAGCGCGATGACCAGCAGCACGATGATGGTGAGTTCCACCGGCGTCTTTCGTTCGGGATCGGAAGTCCTGGGAACGCTCGCCGCCGGCACCGGATGTTCACCGAATATTCGGCGAACCGGCGTTGACACACGCGCGTCACACTCATGGTTCCACCTCGCCGGAATCAGGTCAAGCCGAGAAGACCGTGTTCACCTTCCGTTTACCCGGCGGGATTCGAGCCCGGCGCCGCGGCGGAGTTCTATGCTGGAGAGACGCCAAGACCAGGGAGACCGCATGAGCACACTCGCCGATTTCGTTCCCGCCGAGGGCACGATCACCATGTTCTCGACGGAGTGGTGCGGATACTGCAAGCGCCTCAAGATGATGCTCGAGAAGACCGGGATCGGCTACACCGAGGTCGACATCGAGCGGACGCCGGGCACGCCCGAACTGGTGGAGGAGGCCAACGGCGGCAATCAGACCGTGCCGACGGTCGTCTTCCCCGACGGGAGCACCGCCACGAACCCCTCGCTGCAGGAGGTGCGGTCGCGTCTCGGCGCGGAGTGATCGAGACGCTCGGCGAGAGCGGCCCCGGGACGACGCGGGATCCGGCCGGGGATCAGCCGAAGTTCAGCCGCACCTCTTCGTAGCGATCCTCCGGCACCGTCTTGAGCCGGCCCACGGCGTCGGCGAGCGGCACCATCTCGATCCGGTTCCCGTGCAGCCCGGCCATGGTGCCCCAGCGGCCCGCGTGTGCGGCGTCGGCCGCGGCCATGCCCGTGCGGGTCGCGAGCACCCGGTCGAAGGCGGTGGGCGATCCCCCGCGCTGCAGGTGCCCCAGAACCGTGGAGCGGGTCTCGATGCCGGTGCGCGCCTCGATGAGCGGCGCGAGAACATCGGCGATCCCGCCGAGCCGGGGGCGGCCCATGACATCGAGCCCCTCCTTCGTCACGTGTCCCCCGCCCTCCAGGCGGAACCCCTCCGCGACGATCACGAGCGACGAGCGTCCGCGATCCCGCACGCTGAGCACCCACTCGCAGATCTGCTCGATGGACTCCTGGAATTCCGGGACCAGGATCACCTGCGCACCGCCGGCCATCCCCGCGTGCAGGGCGATCCAGCCTGCGTCGCGCCCCATCACCTCGAGGACCATGCAGCGGCGGTGCGACTCCCCCGTGGTGCGCAGGCGGTCGATCGCCTCGGCCGCGATCGACACCGCCGTGTCGAAGCCGAAGGTGTAGTCGGTGCCGCCGAGGTCGTTGTCGATCGTCTTCGGCAGCCCGATCGCGGGGATCCCGGCCTCGCTGAGGAGGTGGGCGACCGTCTGCGTGCCGTTGCCGCCGATCAGCAGGAAGCCGTCGAGCCCGTGCTGGGCGACACGATCCCGGATCACCTGCATATCGGCCTCGTCGCCCCGCTTGCCGACGAACGGCTGGACCCGGCTCGTGCCGAGGAACACGCCGCCGAGCGGCGAGATGCCGCGCACGGCGGCGCGGTTCAGGGGTACCCACTCGTCGTCGTGGAAGCCGCGCCAGCCGTCGACGAAGCCGATCATCTCGAAGCCGTGGACCTCGACGCCGCGCAGCACCGCGCCGCGGATCGCCGCGTTCATACCGGGACTGTCGCCGCCGGAGCAGAGCACACCGAGCTTCATGAAACCTCCCACGTCGGAACCGGGGCTTCGGAACCCCGAACCAATGCTAGTAGTGGCGGGAATCAGGCGAACATGGGGAATCCTGCCAATCCAGAACCGGAACCCGCCAATCGACCGCCGCGACCACCCCGATCACCGGCCCTCGGCATGATGCGTCACAGCGCGCCGGATCCGCGCTCCACCGCCGCCTCGAGACGGTCGAGGCCCCACTCGTACCGCTCCAGCCAGACGAACGCGTGGATCCACGTCTCGACGCGGTGCACGCTCGGGTGCGCCCGGATCCTCCGCACGATCCTGTTGTAGTCGGCGAGCGAGCGAGCGGCGATCGTCGCGATGAGTCCGTATCGCCCCAGGGTGCGCGCCGCGAACTCGATCGTCGGGATCCCGAGCAGCAGTTCCTCCACCGAGGCCAGATCGTCCCCCTCGCCGGTGAGCATGATCCCGACGCCGGTGAGCACCGAGCTCGTCGTCCTCCGCCGACTGCGCACCGCACCGATTCGCATGATGCGCGAGTCGAGCAATCGCAGCACGCGCGCGCGGCACGCCGACGCCGAACGCCCGGTGCGGCGCGCGAGTTCGCCGAACGTGAGCCTGCCGTCGGTCTGCAGCTGAGCCATGAGCGCGATGTCGAAATCATCGAAGACGAGATCGGTGGGCTCCGGATCCTCCCCGAGCCGCAATCGGCGCAGCACCCGGTCGTAGATCGAGAGCTGCACCCCGGCCACACCCTCGATCGACTGGATCTCGCGCACCGAGCGCCCCACGTCGTCGAGATCCGCGGCCCAGACCTCCACCACTGCTTGGGACTGACCGCTGATCTCGGACAGGAAGACGACGTTCGTGAACTCCGCGAGCTGTTCGAACACCGGCGACGTCGGCCCGTTGATGCGCAGCTGGAGGTTCACCTGCACCGGG
>JAPSIU010000339.1 GCA_031178565.1 Leucobacter sp.
GAGCGGGAGGGCCGAGGCGTGAACTACTTCGCCCTCGCTTCGATCGAACTCGCCCTGCTCGGCCTGCTCTCGGGCGTCGCCGGCACGCTCACGGTGCTCCGCCGACGCTCGTTCTTCGCCGTCGCGCTGAGCCACGCGACGTTCCCCGGGGGTGTGGTGTTCGCGATCGTCGGGTGGAACCTCCTGCTCGGCCAGGCGCTGTTCGCCGCGGTGCTCGTGCTCCTGATGACGGTGCTCGCGCGCATCCCGGGGCAGGGCCGGCAGGTCACGAGCGGCGTCGTGCTCTCCTTCGGATTCGCGCTGGGGACCCTCCTCGCGAGCCTCAACCCGGGGCTCGGCGTGCCGGTCGAGGCGCTGCTCGTCGGTTCGCCCCTGAGCGTGACGACGAGCGACGTGATCGCGACGGTCGCGGTGCTGCTCGCGGCGCTCGGGTGCTCCGCGCTGCTGGGCCGCAGGATCCTGTTCCACACCTTCGATCCCGTGGGTTTCCGCGCCTCGGGCTTTCGAGCCTGGCCCGTCGAGCTCGCGGTCACGGGGATCATCGCCGCCTCGGTCGTCGTCGCCATGCCCGCGGTGGGCGCGATCCTCGGCGTCGCGATCCTCATCGGGCCGGCCGCCACAGCGCGTCTCGTCGCCCCGAGCATCCTCTGGATCCCTCCGCTCTCGGCCGTCTTCGGGATCCTCGGAGGCCTCTCGGGCCTGTGGGCGTCCCGCGAGTTCGGGGTCGCGGCGGGCGGCTCGGTCGGGCTCGCCGTCACCGCGATCTTCCTGCTGGTGCTGCTCGCGAAGGGGCTCGTGTCGCGAATGCGACGCGCCGTCGGCGAGAACTTCGCTACGGTGGAAGCATGAAGCTCGACGCGGGGGGTGCGTGATGCAGCAGCAGAAGCGCAATACGTGGCAGCGCGAGGCGGTGCGGGCCGCGCTCGCGGAGGCGCGCGGCTTCGTCAGCGCGCAGCAGCTCCATCAGACTCTGCGCGACGGAGAGTCGACGATCGGACTCGCGACGGTGTACCGTGCACTCGCGAGCCTCGCCGACTCGGGGGAGGCGGACTCCCTGCAGTCGCGCGAGGGCGAGAATCTCTTCCGCTCGTGCGTCACCCCCGGTCACCACCACCACCTGGTCTGCCGGAACTGCGGGGACACCCGCGAGCTCTCGGCCACCGTGGTGGAGGAGTGGACCCAGCGGGTCGGAGCGGAGCACGGCTTCACCGAGATCGAGCACGTGGTCGATCTGTTCGGCCTGTGCGAGCGCTGCCGCGCCGCCTGACCGAGCGCTGCGCCGCCTGACCGAGCGCTGCGCCGCCTGACCGCGGGACCGTCGGGCGGGCCGGCCTTCGATGCGCCGGCCAGGTGACAGCTCGATAACGATTCGGCGAGCCTCGTGGGCGCGCCCGTTCCCCCTCGCCCCGCGACTCAGCGTACGCCCACGTGTTCGAGGGTTTCATCAGGCATTTTCACCGATCCTACAGACACTTTGCGGATGCGGACAAGGCTTCGCCGGAACCTGGAACCTGGGTTTAGTATCTCCCCATGGCGAAGACGACAGCGGTCAGGGTGGTCCGGGACGATCGTGATCCACTCGTGGTGATCTCCGGGGTCAACAAGCACTACGGGGACCTGCACGTGCTGAACGAGATCAACACCCAGGTCGGCCGCGGCGAGGTGGTCGTGGTGCTCGGGCCGTCGGGTTCGGGCAAGTCGACGCTGTGCCGTGCGATCAACAGGTTGGAGACGATCGACTCCGGCACGATCACGATCGACGGCGTGCCGCTGCCGGAGGAGGGCAAGGGTCTCGCGAAACTCCGTGCCGACGTCGGGATGGTGTTCCAGCAGTTCAATCTCTTCGCGCACAAGACGATCCTCGAGAACGTGACGCTCGGCCCGATCAAGGTGCGCGGTATGAGCCGGAAGGCCGCCGAGGAGAAGGCGATGGCGCTGCTGGATCGCGTCGGCATCGCGAACCAGGCGAAGAAGCTGCCGTCTCAGCTCTCCGGCGGCCAGCAGCAGCGCGTCGCGATCGCCCGCTCGCTCGCGATGGACCCGAAGGTCATCCTCCTCGACGAGCCCACCTCGGCGCTCGATCCCGAGATGATCAACGAGGTGCTCGAGGTGATGATCGGCCTCGCGAACGACGGCATGACGATGGTCGCGGTGACGCACGAGATGGGCTTCGCCCGCAAGGCCGCCGACCGCATCCTCTTCATGGCCGATGGACAGATCGTGGAGGAGGCGACACCCGAACAGTTCTTCACCGACCCGCAGACATCACGCGCCCAGGACTTCCTCTCGAAGATCCTCGGCCACTGACCTCGGCTCGGGCCTGCGCAACCGCGCGGGATCCGACCGATATCGCAGGGCCGGCACGAACCGGCCGAAACGAAGAAAAGGCAGGAAACTCATGCGAATCACCAAGTACGCAGCAGTGATTGCAGCGGCAGGAGCCCTCGTGCTCGCGGGCTGCGCCTCGGGATCCCCGAACTCGGAGGGCGAGGAGGACACCGGCCCGGCACCCTCGGAGGAGGTCAGCTTCGACGAGGGCACCACGATGGCGAAGCTGAACGAAGCGGGCAAGATCACGATCGGCACGAAGTTCGATCAGCCGCTCTTCGGGCTCGACGGCCCGAACGGCCCCGAGGGCTTCGACGTCGAGATCGGCAAGCTCATCGCGGCGAACCTCGGCCTCTCAGAGGATCAGATCGAGTGGAAGGAAGCGGTCTCGGCGAACCGCGAGCCGTTCATCGAGAACGGCGAGGTCGACATCGTCGTCGCGACCTACACGATCAACGACGAGCGCAAGCAGGTCATCGACTTCGCGGGCCCGTACTACGTCGCCGGCCAGGATCTCCTCGTGCTCCAGGGGAACCCCGACGGCATCGAGGGGATCGAAGACGTCGAGGGCAAGAAGGTGTGCTCGGTGACCGGATCGACCTCCGCGGACAACCTCACGGCCGCGGGGGTGGAGGTGCTCGCCACCGACACCTACTCGAACTGCCTCGAGCCGCTGCGCTCGGGTGAGGTCGTGGCCGTGTCGACGGACAACGTGATCCTCGCGGGTCTCGCCGATCAGAACCAGGGCGAGTTCGAGGTCATCGAGAACCCCTTCACCGAGGAGCCCTACGGCATCGGGCTCAAGAAGGGCGACGACGAGTTCCGCGACTTCATCAACGACGTCCTGGAACAGTCGTTCGAGGACGGCGAATGGGCCGCGGCCTGGGATCGCACGGCGGGCAAGGTGCTCTCCACGCCCGAGCCGCCGACCGTCGACCGCTACTGACCGGCGGACGGGGCGGCGTGAT
>JAPSIU010000340.1 GCA_031178565.1 Leucobacter sp.
CAACGAGCGGGCGCCCGCCGACGGGGCTCCGGGAGTCGCTCTGCGCTCACGGCGAACGGGCCGTCGAAGCCGAGCCGGGACCGCTCCCGCGGCCATAGACTCGAAGGCACCAGACCCGTGGCCGTACGCCACCGCATCAGAGGAGGCCCCCGTGGAAGTTCGCATCGGCATCAAGCACGCACCCCGAGAGCTCGCATTCGAGACCGAGTCGACCGCTGAGGAGGTGCGCGGCCTGATCGAGGACGCGATCGCGAAGGACAGGGCCATCATCCCCCTCTCCGACACCAAGGGGCGCCAGTACCTCGTGGACACGGAGTCGATCGCCTACATCGAGCTCGGCGGCGACGCGGGCCGGAAGGTCGGCTTCATCAGCTGAACGGGAGGCGGCGGGGGCGGCGGCGCTACCGGTCCCGGATCAGATCCGCGACCGCGTCGACCAGCCCCTCGGCGGCCTCGCGCTTCGTGCCCCCGACGGTGTCGACGAGGGAGCCGTCGGCGCCGATGAGGTGCAGGGTGTTCTCCGAGGACTCGAAGCCCTCGTCCCAGCCGACCGCGTTCACCGCGAGCAGGTCGACGCCCTTCCTCGCCAGCTTGCGACGGCCTCTCTCCAGCAGTTCTCCCTCGCTCTCGACCGTTTCCGCGGCGAACCCGACGAGAACCTGCCCTGGACGCCGCTCCCGTACGAGGCCCGCCAGGATATCGGGGTTCTCGACGAGGGCCAGCGTGGGCGCGCGCCCCCCCGAGTCCTCCTTGCGGATCTTCTGCCCCGCGACGTCGGCGACGCGATAGTCGGCCACGGCAGCCGCCATGATCACCGCGTCGGCTCCCGCGGACGCGGCGCGAGCCGCAGCCTCGAGCTCCGCCGCACTGCCGACCGGCACCACACGGACGGCGGGGTTCGACACGACGTCGGCCAGCACCGCGTCGTCGATGTTCGCGGCGAGGAGCACGATCTTCGCGCCGCGATCGGCCGCGGCGGCCGCCACGGCGACGCCCTGCCTGCCGCTCGACCGGTTCCCGAGATAGCGCACGGGGTCGATGGGCTCCCTCGTGCCGCCCGCGCTGACGAGGATCCGGACGCCTTCGAGGTCCGCGGGGGTTTCGGCGCTGGGCGCTTCGTCGAGGCCGCGGAAGCCTTCCGACGCAGCCTCCTCGGACGCGGGGACGTCTTCCGGCGCCCGGAGATCTGCCGGCTCCGCTTCGTCCCCTCGCTCGCTCCCGGAGAGCAGCTGCTCCACCCGGACGGCGATCGCCTCCGGCTCGCTCATGCGCCCGGGACCGCTGTCGTCCCCGGTCAGCCGGCCGCTCTCCGGACCCACGAACTCCACTCCGCGGGAACGCAGGATCGCGACGTTGTCCTGCGTCGCCGGATGCTCCCACATCTCGGTGTGCATCGCGGGGGCGACGAGCACCGGCGCCCGCGTGGCGAGCAGCGTCGTGCCGAGGAGGTCGTCGGCGATTCCGGCGGTCATCCTGGCGAGGGCGTTCGCGGTGGCCGGGGCGACGACCACGAGGTCGGCCCGCTGCCCCAGGGCGACGTGCCGCACCTCGGGGACGTCCTCGTGCACGGACGTGGTCACGCTGCGGCGGCTGATCGCCTCCCACGTCGGCTTCCCGACGAAGCGGAGCGCATCCTCGGTGGGCACGACGTGCACCTCGTGGCCCGCCTCGACCAGCAGTCGAGCGAGCGCAACGGCCTTGTATGCGGCGATGCCGCCGGTCACCCCGAGTACGATGTTCACGCTTCCATCCTCGCACGACGCGGCGTTTCGCCGGTGAGGACGCCTTCACTACACTCGAGCCGCATGTGCACCGTCATCATCGCCGTCCCCCGGATGTCCGGCGCCCCCACCCGCGTTCTCGCCGTGCGCGACGAGGATCCGGGGCGCCCCTGGGATCCGCCCGGCGAGTGGTGGCCGACCGAGCATCCGGGCGTGCGCGGGGTACGGGATCGCCGTGAGAACGGGGCGTGGCTCGCGGCGTCCTCGGACGCGGGACGACTCGCGGTGATCCTCAACCGTCCCGAGCCGGTCGCGCCGGACCCCACGGTCGGCCGGCTCGCCTCGCGGGGCCGCCTGGTGCTTGATTCGGTCTCGGGAACCGCTCTGCCCGAGCCGCCGGGAACCGCCGCGTTCAACCTCGTGGAGATCGCCGGATCGCGCACGCTGGTCACCCGGTGGGACGGGATCGGGGTCCGCCGTGAGACGCTCGCCCCCGGCGTCCACATGATCGCCCACCACGACGTGGACGATCCGCGGACGCCGCGGATCACCCGCTGGCTGCCGGAGTTCGAAGCGGCCTCGCGCACCGCGGAGGGAGACCCGACCGCGCCTCTTCGCGACTGGCGCGAGCGCTGGCTCGCACTGCTCTCGCGCAGCGCGAGCCTGGGGCCGGGTGACGACCGCGCGATCATCCGGGACAACCGCGCCCACGGATTCCCCACCCTCTCCCTGCTCGTGTGCCTCGCCGAGATCGGGCCGGAGGGCGTCTCCCTCGTCTCGGCGACGCTCGCCGAACCGGGACGGTGGCGGGAACCCGAGTTCGGCTCGGGGTGAGGGCGCCCCGCTACCGGGAGCGCTCGAGCAGCACCATGACCTCCAGGTGCCCGGTGTGCGGGAACATGTCGAATACCCGCGCCTCGCGCGCTTCGTAGGACGGCATCGCCTCGAGATCCCGCGCGAGGCTCTCGGGGTTGCAGCTCGAGTACACCGCGTGTCGCACCGAGGAGCCCTCGAGCCACCCCGCCAGCTCGGACCCGATCCCGCGTCGCGGCGGATTCACGATCACCAGCTCGGGATGGGTCTCGGGCCGGGCTCCGAGGGCGAAGGCAGACGCGTCCCCCGCGACGAAGCGCGCCGCGATCCCGGCCTCCCTCGCGCTGCGCCTGGCCGACCGCACGGCCGCCTCGCTGATCTCGACGCCCAGCACGCGGCGCGTCGGAGCCGCCGGGTCCCGGCGAGCGCAGTGCAGCGCGAAACCGCCGACGCCGCAGTACAGATCCCAGAGCGACCCCGGATCCGCACGGTCCACCCAGGCCGCGGCCTGCGCGTACAGCTCCCGCGCCACGGCGGTGTTGGTCTGGAAGAAGCTCTGCGGGAGCAGGTGCAGGGAGACGTCTCCGAGATCCATGTCGAGCGAGGACCCGAGCAGCAGCTCCTCGCGCTCCCCCTCGAGCACTGCCTTGTGCTCGGGCAGCAGATTCACGGAGACGACGGTTGCGCTCGGCACCGCTCGTCGCAGCGCTCCGAGATCGCGGCGGAGACGCTCCATCGAGCGCTCG
>JAPSIU010000341.1 GCA_031178565.1 Leucobacter sp.
CCTTGAGGTAGGTCTCCTGCACGAGATCCTGAGCATCCTGCGGGTTGCGCGTCATCTTCATGGCCGCGCCGTAGAGCTGATCGAGCATGGGGAGCGCCTCGTCGGTGAAGCGCTGTTCCAGCTTCGCCTGCGCCGCGGTATCAGTCACGGTTTCGATCCTACGCCCACCCGGTGGCGTCGGCATCGCCACCGTCCACCCGGTCCCGGCTAGAATCGGTGACGATGCTGATTGCGAAGATGAACTCAGGCAAGGACGGCGACGAGGCGCGCACCGGCGAGGGCGCCGAAGACGAGGTCGAGCTCTGGCCGGCCCCGGTCGCGGCCGGGCGACTCGATGCCCGAGTGTCCCTCCCGGGTTCGAAGTCGCTCACGGGGCGGGAGCTCGTCCTCTCGGCCCTCGCCGAGAGTCCCGGTACGCTGCGGTCTCCCCTGCACTCGCGCGACTCGGCGCTCATGATCGACGCGCTCCGCGCCCTGGGCACCGGGATCGCCGAACTGCCGAGCGACAGCCCGTTCGGCGGAGATCTGCGCGTCACCCCGGCCGAGGAGCTCACGGGATCGACCACGATCGCCTGCGGACTCGCGGGAACCGTCATGCGCTTCGTCCCGCCGATCGCGGCCCTCGCGCTCGGCCCCGTCGCCTTCGACGGGGACCCCTACGCCCGGAAGCGCCCGATGAGGCCGGTGCTCGACGCACTCCGCGCGCTCGGCGCCGACATCGCCGACGAGGGCCGGGGGGCGCTCCCGTTCACCGTGCACGGCACCGGATCGCTCCGCGGCGGCCGCGTCGAACTCGACGCGTCGCTCTCCAGCCAGTTCGTCTCCGCGCTGCTGCTCTCGGCCCCCCGGTTCGAGGAGGGCGTGCACGTGGTGCACACGGGAGATCGTCTGCCGAGCCTGCCGCACATCGAGATGACGCTCGCCGCGCTCCGCGCCCGCGGCGTCGAGGTCGACTCCCCCGCCGTCGGCGAATGGCGGGTCGCCCCCGGGCCGATCCGAGCCGTCGACTCCCGCATCGAGCCGGACCTCTCGAACGCCGCCCCCTTCCTCGCCGCGGCGGTCGCGGTCGGCGGTTCGGTCACGGTGCCCGGATGGCCGGCGCAGACGACGCAGGTGGGCGACCGGCTCCGGCAGCTGCTCCCCGAATTCGGGGCGCGGGCCTCCTCGAACGCCGACGGTTCGCTGACGGTCACCGGGGGCGACCGCGTGCGCGGCGTGCGCCTGCACGTGCCCGAGGCCGGGGAGCTCGCACCGACGCTCGTCGGGCTCGCGGCGCTCGCGGCGCACGTGAGCGAGGGGCTGCCGGGCGAACCGAGCGAGATCACCGGCATCGGCCACATCCGGCATCACGAGACCGACCGGATCGCCGCGCTCGTCCGCGAGATCAACGCGCTCGGCGGTTCGGCTCGCGAGCTCGAGGACGGCATCGCGATCGATCCCTCGCCGCTGCGCAGCGGTGTCTGGAAGAGCTACGCCGACCACCGCATGGCGACGACCGGCGCGCTCATCGGCCTGCGCGTCCCGGGCGTCGAGGTCGAGGACATCGCGAGCACCTCGAAGACGCTGCCGCAGTTCTCGGAGCTGTGGCACCGGATGCTCGGCTTCGAGGACACCGGGATGCCCGGGTCGCACTCGCACGCGTCCTCGCCGATCGGCGGCATCGCCGTCCCCCCGTTCGACACCGTGTCGTTGCCCGACCAGCGGGACCTCCTCCTGTAATGAGCTGGCTGACCCCAGACGACGAGGACGACGTCCCCTACGGCGAGTACGCCGATCACGCGGTGAGGTCCCGTCCCAATCCGAAGGCCAACCGGCCCCGCACCAAGCGCCGCCCGGATCACGCGGACGCCGTCATCGGCATGGTGACGGCGGTGGATCGCGGCCGCTACACGGTGCTCGTCCCCGCCGACGCGGATCCCGGCGCTCCCCGCGAGCGCACCGTCGTCGCTGCGCGCGCCCGCGAGCTGCGACGCACCGCCATCGTGATCGGAGACCGGGTGCAGCTCGTCGGCGACACGAGCGGCGACGAGGGGTCCCTCGCGCGCATCGTCGGCCTCGAGGAGCGGCGCACGGTGCTGCGCCGCAGCGCCGACGACAGCGACCGCGTGGAGCGGGTCATGGTCGCGAACGCCGACCAGATGCTCATCGTGGTGGCCGCCGCGAATCCCGAGCCGCGGGTGAGGCTCGTCGATCGTTATCTCGTCGCGGCCTACGACGCCGGGATCCAGCCGCTCATCTGCATCACGAAGACCGATCTCGCCGACCCCGAGCCCTTCCTCGCGCACTTCTCGGCGCTCGAGGTCCCCGTTCTCCGCTCCGCCCAGGGGGCGGAGCCCCTCGCCGAAATCCGGGAATCGCTCGCCGGTCGGACGACCGTGTTCGTGGGCCACTCCGGCGTCGGGAAGTCGACGCTCATCAACGCGCTCGTCCCCGACGCCGAGCGCGCGACCGGCCACGTGAACGAGGTGACCGGGCGGGGTCGGCACACCTCCTCCTCGTCGGTCGCGCTGCGCGTCGACACCGCCGGCTGCCCCGGGGGCGAGCGCGGCTGGGTCATCGACACCCCGGGTGTGCGCTCGTTCGGGCTCGGTCACGTCACGGGCGACGGGATCCTGCGCGGCTTCACCGATCTCGCCGAACTGATCGACCGGTGCCCGCGCGGCTGCACGCACCAGGAGGACGCCCCGGACTGCGAACTCGACGCCGCGATCGCCGATGGCCGCCTCGGCGCGGCCGGGGCCGCGCGGGTGGAGTCGCTGCGCCGCCTGCTGAAGTGACCCGGATCGCGGCCTCTCGCGGAGCCGCTAGGGTGGAATCATGACCGACCGCGTGATCCTCGAACCCGGACAGCCCGCCCCCGACTTCTCGCTCCCGGATCAGGACGGCGAGACCCGCTCGCTCTCCGAGTACCGCGGCCGACGGGTGGTCGTGTTCTTCTATCCGGAGGCGTTGACGCCGGGATGCTCCACGGAGGCCTGCGACTTCAGCGACTCCCTCGCACCGCTCGCGGCCGCGGGGTACGCGGTCGTCGGGATCTCGCGGGATCTCCCCGAGAAGCAGAAGCGCTTCGCGGAGCGCGACGGACTGAGCTACCCACTGCTCAGCGACCCCGAGCTCGTCGCGCACCACGCCTACGGAGCGTACGGCGAGAAGAACAGCTACGGACGCATCGTGACGAGCGCGATCCGCTCGACGTTCGTGATCGACGAGGAGGGGCGGGTCGAGCACGCGTTCTACAACGTGAAGGCGACCGGGCACGTCGCCCGGATCCGCAGG
>JAPSIU010000342.1 GCA_031178565.1 Leucobacter sp.
CACTACGAACAAGGAGGAACACCATGAAACCGACCGCGCGAAGGAGCCGGCTGAAGTTCATGCTCACCGGTCTCGCCGCCTCGGCGCTGCTGCTCAGCGGCTGCAGCGTCACCGGGACATCCGGCGAAGCAGGAGCCGCCGGCGACGGCACCGGGGAGATCAACGCCCTCTTCATGAAGCAAGCCGGCTACACCGAAGAGGAATACGACGAGATCATCGCCGAATTCGAGGCGGAGAACCCCGACATCACCGTGAAGCCGACGTTCGTGTCGTACGAGGCGCTGCACGACAAGATCGTCACCTCGGCGCCCGCCGGCACCTACGACGTGGTGCTGATCGACGTGATCTGGCCGGCCGAGTTCGCCTCCAAGGGCATCGCGGCCGACATCACGGATCGCATCCCCGAGAACTGGAACGACGACGTGCTGGAGGGAGCGTTGGCGACCGCCCGATACGAGGACAAGTACTACGGAGCCCCGACCGGGCCCGCGACGAAGTTCTTCTACTACAACGACGAGATGCTCGAGCAGGTCGGGGCGAGTCCCGCCGACCTCGACACCTGGGACGGAGTCCTCTCGACCGCGAAGAAGATCAAGGACGCCGGACTCAGCGAGTACCCGCTCGCCTGGAGCTGGTCGCAGTCGGAGGCCCTCATCTGCGACTACGCCCAGCTGCTCGGCGCCTTCGGCGGCTCCTTCACCGATGACGACGGCAAGCTGATCATCAACAACGCCGAGGGCGTCGCGACGCTCGAGTGGATGAAGCGGACGATCGACGACGGCCTCACCAACCCCGCGTCGACGACGTTCCTCGAAGACGACGTCTCGAAGGCGCTCGCGCAGGGCGAGACGGCGTTCGGCCTGAACTGGGACTCCACGATGCGCGACCTCAAGGATCCCTCGATCTCCTCGATCAGCGACTCCGCGGGTGTCCTGCCCACCCCGAAGGGACCGAGCGGCAAGCGCCCCGGCGTCAACGGCTCGATGGCCTACTCGATCCCGGCGACCTCCAAGAACCAGGACGCGGCTTGGACCTTCATCGAGCACCTGACGAGCGAGGACGTGCAGAACACGTACGCCGCGTCGACGCTGCCCATGTGGAAGGCGAGCTACGAGAAGCCCGAGGTCCGCGAGCTCGCCCCCGAGCTCGTCGAGGTCTCCGAGACCGCCTACGCCGAGTCGATCCTGCGCCCGACCGTTCCGAACTACTCCTCGGTCTCGCAGATCATCCAGGTCGAACTGCAGAACGCGCTGCTCGACAAGAAGTCGCCGCAGGACGCCCTCGACGACGCCGTCGCGCAGGCGAACGAGAAGCTGGAGCAGTAGCAACGTGACGGTATCGACCGCAACGGAGGCGCAGCAGGTGCCGAAGCGATACCGGCGCAGACGGGAGAGCGAGCGCAGGCTCGCCTTCTGGCTGCTGCTGCCCGCGTTGATCGCGGTGTTCGGGATCATCCTGTACCCCCTGTTCCGCACGCTGCTGATCTCGCTCTTCGAGGTCAAGTCGGCCGTTGCGGTCGATACGCCGTTCGTCGGCCTCGGCAACTACGTCGAGGCCCTCACGGCCGGCGGATTCTGGGCGGCTCTCGGCCGCACGCTGTACTTCACGCTCGTCTCGACCGCGATCGAGCTCGTCTTCGGACTCGCGATCGCGTGGCTGCTCAACGCGAAGTTCAAGGGACGCTGGCTCGTCCGCGCCCTGGTCGTCCTCCCGTGGGCACTGCCCACCATCGTCAACGCGGCGATGTGGAAGGGCATCTACAACGCCCAGTACGGCGCGCTCAACGGGTTGCTCAGCCGGCTCGGGATCATCGATGGGTATCAGGCGTGGCTCGCCGATCCGTTCACCGCACTCAACCTCGTGATCGTCGCGGACGCGTGGAAGACGACGCCGATGGTCGCGATCTTCCTGCTCGCCGGACTCACCGCGATTCCGAACGAGATCTACGACGCGGCGAAGGTCGACCGCGCGGGCCCGATCCGCACCTTCTTCTCGGTCACCCTCCCGCTGCTGATCCCCTCGATCGCACTGGTGCTCGTGCTCCGCACCGTCGAGGCGGTGAAGGTGTTCGACATCATCTACGCGATGACCCGCGGCGGGCCCGCCAACGGCACGCAGACCATCTCCTTCTACACCTACGTGACCGCCTTCTCCGATCAGAACTACGGGCTGGGATCCGCGATCTCGGTCATCGTGCTCATCATCATCCTGCTCCTCACGACGATCTACCTGCGCCTGCTGCGCAGAACCGAAATGAGCCCGCTGTGAAACCTCGCCGCCTGAACCGCGTACTCACCTACGTCGCAGCCGTCGTCGTGTCCGTCGGCTGCATCGCGCCCCTTGCCTGGACGGCGCTCGCGAGCGTCTCGACGCAGTCCGACATCGTCGCGCGACCGGCCCGCTGGTGGCCGAGCGAACTGTACCTCGACCGGTACACCGAGATCCTGTTCAACCCGGAGTCCACCGCGGGCGCCGCATTCCGCGCGGCGTTCATGAACTCGCTCGTCGTCGGCGTCTGCACGGTACTCATCTCGATGACCATCAGCATCTTCGGCGCCTACGCCTTCGCCAGACTGCGTTTCCCGTTCCGGCGCAGCACGCTCATCCTGTTCCTCACGACCTACATGCTGCCGCAGATCGCGCTGCTGATCCCGCTCTACCTCATCCTCAGCTCGATGGGCCTGCTCGACACCAGGATCGGGCTGATCCTGGTCGACTGCTCGCTCGTCATCCCCTTCACCCTGTGGATCCTGAGCAACTACTTCATGACCGTGCCCGTGGAGCTCGAGGAGGCCGCGAGGATCGACGGGACGAGCCGCATGGGCGCGCTGTTCCGGATCATTCTCCCCTCGGCGAAGCCCGGCATCTTCGCGGCGGTCATGTTCGCGTTCCTCCTCGCCTGGGACGAGTTCATGTACGCGCTCATCTTCACCGCATCGGATTCGGCGAAGACGATTCCCGTCGCCATCTCGGAGTTCGCGGGACGCTACACGACCGACTTCGGCCTCGTCGCGGCGGGCGGCCTCATCGCCGCGGTGCCGCCGCTCATCATCGCGCTCGTATTCCAGCGGCAGATCGTCAGCGGCCTCGCGGCGGGCGCCGTGAAGGGCTGATCCCGGCCCGCCCCTCCGCATCACCCGCCACCGCCAGGAAGTACAGGCTCAGGACCAGCACGATCAGGGTGCCGAAGAGGCCGTTGGCCACCGTTGACCCGAAACCCACGACGCCGCCGAAGATCCCGCTCATTGCCTCGGGG
>JAPSIU010000052.1 GCA_031178565.1 Leucobacter sp.
CCCACGACGCCCGCGCGATCGTGGACGCCGTGGGCGACCGCGAGACGCTCGGGATCCTGCTCACCCACGGGCACGAGGATCACGTGAACGCGGCTCTCGACACCGCGCGTCTGCTCGACACCCACCTGTATCTCCACCCGGCCGACGTCTTCCTGTGGGATCAGACCCACCCCGAGACCGCACCCGACTTCGAGCTCGCCCACGGCGCCTCGTTCCTGATCGCCGGCGTCGACATCACGACCCTGCACACCCCCGGTCACACGCCGGGCTCGGTCTGCTTCGCCGCGCCAGCGCTCGGAACGGTGTTCTCGGGCGACACCCTCTTCCAGGGCGGTCCCGGGGCGACGCGCTGGGAGTACTCGAGCTTCCCGCAGATCGTCGAGTCGATCCGCACGCGCCTGTTCACCCTCCCCTCGGACACCGCGGCGAATCCGGGGCACGGCGACAGCACCACGATCGCCCGGGAGCAACCGGAGCTGGAGGCCTGGCTGACCAGGGGCTGGTGACACCGCGTCGAAACACGCAGGAGGTATCCTTGCCGGGTCGCAGCGTCGCGCAGACCAGATGCGCCGGACCGGACCGGTGCGATCCGCTCCACGCTCGAAAGGTGCTTCCATGCCCCAGCTCTCGCCCCTCCGCCGGGGACTCGCCCTGTTCGCCCTCGCCCTCGGCGGCTTCGGAATCGGCGTCACGGAGTTCGCCACGATGGGTCTCCTTCCCGACATCGCGCGCGAGCTGATCCCGGGCTTCGACCGCTCCCCTGAGACCGTGATCGCGCAGGCGGGAATCCTCATCACGGCGTACGCGATGGGGGTGGTCATCGGAGCGCCGGTCTTCGCGGTGCTCGCCGCGCGGATGTCGCAGACCCGGCTGACGCTGTGGCTGCTCGGACTCTTCATCGTCGGGACGGTGGCGTCCGCGGTCATGCCGGTCTTCGGCGCGCTCGCGGTTTTCCGATTCATCGCGGCGCTCCCGCACGGGGCCTACTTCGGTGTCGCCTCGCTGCTCGCGGCGAGGATCATGGGTCCCGGCAAGCAGGGGCGCGGTGTGGCGCTCACGCTCTCGGGCCTCACCCTCGCGAACGTGTTCGGCGTGCCGCTCGCGACCTGGCTGGGACAGGTCGCCGGCTGGCGCTGGGCGTACGCGATCGTCGCCGTCATCTTCGCCGTCACACTGCTCCTCTGCCTCTGCTTCCTCCCCCGCTACCCCGGCAACCCGGACCGCAGTCCGCTCAGGGAGCTCTCGGCCCTTCGCAACCACCGCGTGTGGTTGATGATCGCGGTCGGATCCGTGGGCTTCGGCGGCTTCTTCGCCGTGTACTCGTACATCGCCGAGGTCGCCACGCGCGAGACCGGGCTCGCCGCGGGATCGGTGCCCTGGGTGCTGGCCTGCCTCGGCATCGGCATGACCCTGGGCAACGTCTTCGGCGGCTGGGCGAGCGACCGCAACCCGAAGCTCACGATCGTCGGGGCCTTCTCCGCCTTCATCGTCGCCCTGGTGCTCTACACGCAGCTCGCCTCGCACCCCGTCGGGCTCATCTCGGTGGCGCTGCTCCTGGGTGCGACCTCCTCGGCGCTCGTGCCGTCGATCCAGGCCCGCCTCATCCGCATCTCCGACGAGGCGGCGCTGCTCGGGGCAGCGGTGAACCACGCCGCCTTCAACGTGGGGAACAGTCTCGGCGCCTGGTTGGGCGGGCTCGTGATCGCCGCCGGGTTCGGCTACCTCGCGCCAGGATGGGTGGGAGCGGCTCTGACGTTCCTCGGTCTCGTGCTCACGCTGGTGAGCATCGCGGTCGAGCGCCGGGACAAGGCGCGGAACCTGAACACGGTCGGGATCCCGACGCGGGCGCTGCTCCCGGCGGAGTGACGCCGCGAGGACGACCCGTCGGACGGCTGCGCGTCGTCACTCGACGGGGTACAGCGGATTATGCCCCGCCGCGATCCGCTCGTCGTCCCGCACGGGCGGAGGAGGCGTGCCGTCTCCGAACGGCGATCCCCCGAGCCGCTCCCGTCCGTGGGGGTCGAGCCAGTTCGACAGATCGGGTCCGTCGGGCACGATCCCCGTGGGATTGATGTCCGTGTGCGTCGCGTAGTAGTGCTGCTTGATCTGCACGAAGTCGACGGTGTCGCCGAAGCCGGGGGTCTGGAAGAGGTCGCGGGCGTAGGCCCACAGGTGCTCCATCTCGGTGAGCCGGTTGCGGTTGGTCTTGAAGTGCCCGTGGTAGACGGGGTCGAAGCGCACGAGCGTCGTGAAGAGCCGCACGTCGGCCTCCGTGATCCGGCCGCCCATGAGGAAGCGCCGTGTCGATAGACGCTCCTCGAGCCAGTCCATCGCCTCCCAGAGGCGCCCGTACGCGGCGTCGTAGGCCTCCTGGCTTCCCGCGAAACCGCAGCGGTACACGCCGTTGTTGACCTCGGTGAAGACCCGCTCGATGACGGGCCGCATCTCGTCGATCGTCTCCTCGGGGAGGAGGTCCGGAGCGCCCCTGCGATGGTGGGAGCGCCACTGCGTCGAGAAGTCGAGGGTGATCTGCGGGTAGTCGTTCGTCACCACGCCGCCGCTCGGGATGTCCACGATCGCCGGAACCGTGATCCCGCGCGGGTAGTCGGGGAAGCGCTTGAAATAGTTCTCCTGCAGCCAGTGCGTGCCGAGCACGGGATCCCGGCCGTCCTCGTCCAGGTCGAAGGTCCAGGATCGCGCGTCGTGCACCGGTCCGGGTCTGCCCAGCGAGATCGCGTCCTCCAGCCCGAGGAGACGCCGGACGATCAGCGTGCGGTTCGCCCAGGGACAGGCTGCGGCCGCGATCAGCCGATACCGTCCCGCCTCGACGGGCCAGGCCTGCGCCCGCTCGCTGAGACCGTATCCGATCGATCCGATCTTGGAGGGCGGCGGTGCGGGCAGGGCGGCGACGGATTCGGGATCCGCGACGATCCGGTCCTCGATGTAGGTGGTGTCCCGCTCGAAGGCCTCGCCGCTCGTGACGTAGTCACCCATGATCTCCTCCTTGAAGCACGTGGAAGTTCCTGTCGTGGTACACCATCGGCCGCGCCGCTTCGCCGAAGACTGCGCCGAGCACCTCGGCGACGACGATCACCGAGGATCCGACGCCGAGCGAGTGCAGCGTGCGACAGCGGAGCGCCGCGCGCGACCGGGACAGGTGCGGTTCTCCGGTGTCGAGGGTCTCCCACCCCTGCTCCGGGGTGAACCGATCCGAACCCGAGACCGCGAACGCCCGGGCGAGGTCCGCGTGGCGCTCGTCGAGGAGGTGCACGAGGTAGCTGTCCGCGCTCAGGATCCCTCCCGCGCTTCCCGTGGCGCGCGTGACGGAGAACGAGAGGGCCGGCGGATCGATCCCGACCGAGGCGACGCTCGAGGCCGTGAGCCCGACCGGGCCGTCCGGGGTGCGAGCGGTGATCAGCGCCACGCCGGTGGGGTGATCGCGGAAGGCCCGCTTCAGCGCCTCCGCGCCCACGATCTCCTGCGGAACCGCTGCTTCGCTCTGAGAGGAACCCATTCCCGTGCAACCTGCTTTCGTCGGTGTTCGTCGTCCGTGCTCTTCTCGCCGGTGTCGCTCGCGGCGACTCCACCTCGCCGGCGGTTCTCCCGCGCGTTCCAGACGCTCCATCCCGAGTCTACGCTCGACGAGGGTGGGCGTAGGCTGGCGTCATGGAGCTCCGCGATATCCCGCTGACGACGATCGAAGGCGACACGACCTCGCTCGCCGCGTACGCCGACCGCGCGGTGCTCGTCGTCAACGTCGCCTCGAAGTGCGGCCTCACACCGCAGTACGAGAAGCTCGAGGAGCTGCAGCGCCGGTACGGAGAGCGCGGGTTCACGGTGCTCGGCTTCCCCTGCAATCAGTTCCTCGGGCAGGAGCCCGGAACCGAGGAGGAGATCAGGGAGTTCTGCTCCACGACGTACGGCGTGACGTTCCCGCTGATGGAGAAGACCCGCGTGAACGGGAAGCGCAAGCACCCGCTGTACGCGCGACTGCACGAGGTCCGGGACGGGGACGGCAAGAAGGGCCGGGTGAAATGGAACTTCGAGAAGTTCCTGATCGCCCCCGACGGCTCGGTCGCGCGTTTCCGTCCGTCCGTCGAGCCCGACGATCCGGCCGTGATTTCGGCGATCGAAGCCGCGCTGCCCGCGTAAGGT
Organism: Leucobacter sp.; assembly: GCA_031178565.1. GTDB lineage: Bacteria > Actinomycetota > Actinomycetes > Actinomycetales > Microbacteriaceae > Leucobacter. The sequence goes on from JAPSIU010000052.1 coordinate 4,156, forward strand.
GAAGAGCATGACTCAGCCACCCCCGTTCAGATCAGACATCGTCGGCAGTTTCCTCCGTCCCTCGCGCCTCGCCGAGGCGCGAGCCGCGTTGGCGGCCGGAAGGATCGAGCAGTCGGAGCTCACGGCGGTCGAGGACGAGTCCGTCGCAGAGCTGGTTCGGCGCCAGGCAGAGGCCGGTCTGAAGCTCGCTACCGACGGGGAGTTCCGCCGCGGCTGGTGGCACTTCGACTTCTTCGGAGGTCTCGACGGAGTCGATCTCGTGGAGGCGGACAGCGGGATCCAGTTCGCCGGCGTGCAGACCAGGGCGCTGGGCCTCGGCGTATCCGGCCGGATCGGGTTCTCCGACAGCCACCCCTTCCTCGAGCACTTCCGCTTTCTCAAGACCGAGGCCGAGCGCGCCGGCGTCACTCCGAAGTTCACGATCCCCGCGCCGACGGTGTTCGACTTCAGACTCGAGACTCCTCGCATCGATGCGGATGCGTACACCGACCGCGAGGCGCTCGTCGACGACCTCGTGCAGGCGTACCGGGACGCGCTCGGGGCGCTCTACGCCGAGGGAGCCCGGTACGTGCAGCTGGACGACACGGCCTGGGCGTACCTGTGCTCGGACGCGGAGCTCGAGAAGGCGCGCACCCGCGGGATCGACACCGACGGGATCGCGGCGCGCTACGCCGCGCTGCTGAACCGCGTGCTGGAGGGGCGTCCCGAGGACCTCACCGTCACGACCCACGTGTGCCGCGGGAACTTCCGCTCGACCTGGATCTCATCCGGAGGCTACGAGCCGGTCGCCGAGCAGCTTCTGGACGTCACGCAGTACGACGGCTACTTCCTCGAGTACGACTCGGAGCGCGCCGGCGGATTCGAGCCGCTGCGCTTCCTCCCGAAGGGCGACAAGGTGGTCGTGCTCGGCCTCGTCACCACGAAGGAGGGTGCACTCGAGGATCCCGAGGAGATCGAGAAGCGCATCGGAGAGGCGGCCCGGTTCGCTCCGCTCGAGCAGCTCGCGCTGAGCCCCCAGTGCGGGTTCGCCTCGACCGAGGAGGGCAACACGCTCACGGAGGACGAGCAGTGGGCGAAGATCCGCTCGGTCGTGGGGATCGCCGAAGAGGTCTGGAGCTAGATCCGCCCGACAGCATCAAGCCGATCCTGCGGATCTCGGACGTCCGACGGCGCTGCGCCCGCGAGCGAGTCGTTGTTCAGCGAGAGGTAGACCAGCACGAGGCCGATGCACGTGGTCAGGCGGAAGGCATCGCTGATGCCGTTCCAGCTCTCGTTCATCCACATCGCGAACCACTCGCCGGCGACGGCCTGGAAGCCCAGGAACCAGATCAGGATCCCGGTGGTGCACCCGATGATCCCCCAGCGCTTCGCGTGCGTGAACTCGGCGTCAGAGGCGCGGAGTTTCCGCGTCATCGCTCCCGCCGATACGAGGCAGGTGACCGTGAGGAACGCCTCCAGCGCGATGATCCCGATATAGCCGACGTGATGCATCCACGCGGCGTCGATGGCGCGGTAGTTCACGCGGCTCACCTCGGCGAGCTCGGGACGCTGGGAGTCCATGGCCAGCACGTGGGTCACGAACTCGAAGTTCGTCCAGTAGTCGGTCAGATTGCCGAATACGACGATCAGACCGAAGAACCCGACCGAGAAGACGAGTGCCGCCTTCGACGCTCGGATGACGAGAGGGGTGGTGAGGGACTTCATCAGGGATCACTCCATCGTTTCTCTGTGCGGTGGCCGCGGAGAAACGGAAACCAGGGCCACCACAACGGGATTACATGTGGTGGACCGCTGGCCACGTCGATACTTCAGACGGTGCGGGCTCCGAAAGCCTAAGGCGATCCGGCATCCACCCTATCGGGTGCTCCGGGATCGCGAACCGCGGGCGCGCCGCCGGCGCTCAGGGACGCAGGATCGCGCGAACGTACCCGATTCCCGCGATGACGTGGGTCACCGCCCCTGCGCCGCACACCACCTGCCCGACGAGCCCGGCGACTCCGAATCCCGGGAGGAGACCCAGGCCGATCAGCGCGAGTCCCGTCATGAGGACCGCGGTGCGCACCTTTCCCAGGCCGGAGACCGCGGGACTCCGGCTCGGACGAACCCCCAGATACACTCCGGCGAGTACGAGGTCCACTCCCGCGACGGTCGATGCCATCCACAGCGGGAGGTGCCCGCCGAGTACGAACGCGAACGCGATCACCGCGACGCCTACACGATCGGCGACGGGATCGAGGATCGCTCCCGTCCGGCTGGTCTGACCCAGCCGCCGGGCCAGGTAACCATCGATCCAGTCGCTCGCTCCGAACAGCGCCAGCAGCAGGAGAGTCACCACCGGCGAGGCGCCGTCGACGAGCAGCACTGCGATGGGAATCACCAGCAGAAGGCGCAGCGCGGTGATCGCGTTCGGCACCGTCGCCCAGTCGGGGGTGCGCTCCCGAGGCGCGCGGTCAAAATCGGTCATGTCCGAGATGCTATGAAGGCGAGCCTCCGGGCCGGAAGCGACGACCGGTCACTGTGTCACTGACGATCGTTAGTGCCGGGCCCGGAGGCGGCCTCATACACTGGGGAAATGTCCACTGAACCGAAGCGGGACCGCACGGGGAACGCGCGGATCTCCGCTCTGATCGGCGTGATCGCCTCCCTCTCCGCCGGGGTCGCATCGCGATGGCTGCTCGTCGACTCGCCCGTACCAGCGCTGATGATCATCGTCGTGTCGTCGACTGTCCTACTCGCCGCCGCGCGCCGGGTGCCCCTGCCCCTGGTCGTCGCGTGCACCATGGTCGCAGCGGTCGTCGCGCAGATACCCGGCTTCACCGCCGAGAGCTTCGCTTTGGGAATGATCTCGGGTCTCCTCGCCGCGCTCTGCCTCTCCGGGCCGATCGCGATCGCTGCGATGCTCCGTCGTCAACAGGCCTTTCGCCGCCGCGGGTGGGAGTTGGCCGCACTGGAAGCGCGCACACGGTCGAGTGACATTCAGGCGGCGCTGCAGCGCGAACGCCTATCGTTGACGGCCGAGATGCACGACGGAGTCGGACACCGTCTCACGCTCATCGCGGTCCGCCTGGGACAGCTCTCGCTGAACCCCGCGCTCGCACCCGCCGATCGCGCCGCCGTCGAGGAGTTGCGGCAGGCGTCGGCCGAAGCCGCGGAGGAGCTCGGGTTGGCCGTCCGCCTGCTGAGCTACGCCGACCCGGCTGCTGCCCGGCCAGCCGCCCCGACCCCGGCGGACGCCGTCGAGGCCGCCCGAGCAGCCGGGATCCGGGTCACGGCCGATCTGCCGGGAGATCTCCAGGAGCATGTCAGCCCCGAGGTGCGCACGGCTCTGTCGCGCTTCGTCCAGGAAGCGCTCACGAACGCCGCGAAGCACGCGCCGGGCGAGACGGTCGGCATCGTGATCCGCCGCTCCGATTCCACCGTCGTCGCCGAGGCCCGGAACAGATCGTGCGCGTCGGCGGGCGACGACCCTTCGAGCAGCGGTGGTTTCGGCCTCGTCGGGCTGCGACATCGCGCGTCCGTTCTCGGGGGCACGCTCGATGTCGATCGATCCACGGATTCGTTCACGCTGACCCTGAGCCTGCCGTCCTCCGCGCGCCCGTCGACCCCTCTGCCCGAGACGATGGAGGAGAGCCGTATCCTCGCCGCCGAGAGCGTCGCCGCGGAGGACAGCGCACAGGCGAGGCGGACCGCGATCCTGCTGCCCGCCGCGATCCTCGGGGGCGTGCTGCTCGTCGCGACGGGATATCTCGTCGTCACGACGTTCTTCTCGGTGATGCCTTCGGCCGCCTTCGCCGAGATCGAGCAGGGCGATGACCGCTCCTCCGTCGAACCGGCGCTGCCCCGGCTCGAACTCCTCGACGCTCCGCGAGATCGGTTTCCGGCGCGAAGCGGCGAAGAATGCCGCTACTACGAGTCGGAGGTCAGCTTCTTCGAACGCCGCGACGTTCACGTGATCTGCTTCGACGGGGAACGGGTCGCTCGCACCGGAACGGTGCCCGCGCCGTGACCGATGTCGTCGCGCCGCCCGCAGAGCGGATCCGCGTCCTCGTCGCGGACGACGACCGTCTCGTTCGCGCCGGGATCGTCGGCATTCTCTCCACCGCGCACGACATCGAGGTCACCGCCGAGGCCGGCGACGGCTTGGAGGCGGCAGAAGCTGCATCGGCTCATCGGATCGACGTCGTGCTGCTGGACATCCAGATGCCGCGGCTCGACGGCATCGGAGCCCTGCGCGGGATCCATCGCCATCAGCCCCGGCTCCCGGTCGCGATGCTCACCACCTTCTCCGACGACCGCCTCATCGCGGAGTCGATCAGTGCCGGTGCAGCCGGGTTCCTGCTCAAGTCCGACGAGCCGCAGCAGCTGATCGGCTGCGTCCGCGCTCTGGCACAGGGCGGCGGTGCGTTCTCACCGCGGGTGGCGCGCTGGCTCGCAGCCCGGGAGCGCGCCGCCATGCGGTCGGATCAGGAGGGCGAGAGGATCAGGAATCTGCTCACGCCGCGCCAGCTGCAGCTGCTCGCCCTTGTCGGAGAGGGCCACTCCAATGCCCAGATCGCCGATCGGATGCATCTGTCCGAAGGCACGGTCAAACAGTATCTCTCTGCGCTCTTTGCCGTTCTGCACATCGACAACCGGGTCCGGGCGGCGGTTCTCGCCTATCGGATCGGGCTCCTCTGAGCCGCACTCTGCTCGTCCGCGCGAATCCTCGGGTATCCCTCCCGATGCTCCGCAACAGGGGGTGCTGGCTACCCGTTCGCCGCGAGAGCAGAGTGGTCGAGTGATCGGTTCACGCCGTATGCGACCGGTCAGACCGCCGGTTTTCGCTTGAGGAGGCTCCGCCGATGGGCACCACTGCTCGCCCCGCAGCCGACACCACGACCGCCGCCGCGGCCGTCTCGCCGCGCCGCGTTGGCGCTTCTCGCGTTCAGCGCCGGCGGGTTCGGGATCGGACTGACCGAGTTCGTCATCGCCAGCCTGCTCATCGACGTCGCCGACGATCTCGGCGTCACCATCAGCCAGGCCGGTCACCTCGTCGGTGTCTACGCCCTCGCGGTCGTGCCCGGCGCGCTAATCATCAACCCGCTCATCGTGCGCCGACCTCCGATTGCGAACCTCGTCGCGCTCGTCGGCTACGCCGCCATTACGATCGGCGCTGCGACCCTCATCGGGGTCTTCCTCCGGGTATAACCTGGGGGCGTCGGCCGTCGGAGATGCTGCTGCGGCCGGCGCGATCGAGAAGGAAAGGTGACCGCATGCATTCGCATCACGAGGAAGCGAAGTTCATGGCCGACATCAAGGAGGGTGCGCCGGAGATGGTGGCGGCCTTCTTCGGCTTCGACAAGGCGGTGTTCAAGAAGGACGCCGGCAACCTGGATCTGGCCACTCGGGAGCTGATCGCGGTCGGCGTCGCGGTGACGACGCAGTGCCCGTTCTGCATCGAGGACCACGCGAAGCGCGCGGTCGCCGCCGGCGCGTCCAAGGCCGATGTCGCCGAAGCGGTCATGGTCGCCGCCGCGCTCCGCGCAGGCGGCGGCGTCACGCACGGGTGGAAGGCGATGAAGAGCATCGCCGAGGACGCGTAATCCGGCCCGGCGTTCGAAAGCCTCATCCGCGGCCGGCTACGCGCCGCGGGTGAGGCGGACGAAGCCGTGAGCCTCCTCGATGTCGACCCCCGCCGGTGCGCTCGCGACGAGCGGCGGCACCCAGCTCTCGTGCCGGTACAGCGCCACCGCGACTCCGGCCCGCGCGAGCTCCACGACGGTGTCGCCGAGCCCGGGATGGGCGGGGGTCGGGTCCGGCGCCCCGGCAGGCTCCTCGATATCCGGGTGCGGCTCGTAGCCACCGCTGAGCTTGAGCCCGCGCAGCTGCGGCAGCTCGGTGAGGAACGATCCGTCGGCGCCGTCGAGGTGCAGGTACAGCTGCTCGATCGGCGTACCCCGCAGCACCGTGAGGTCGGCTCCGCGGGTGATGCCGATGAGCTCGAGGCGGGTGAGCTGCGGCAGCTGCGCGACGGCTGCGATACTCGTGAGCCCCGACCCGATCGTCGCGTGCACGCGGAGCTCCCGCAGCTCGGTGCACTCGGCCAACGGGGTGAGGTCCGCGTGCTTCTCGAGGATCACATCGAGTGCGCGGAGACCCTCCACCGCGCCGATGCCCTCGATACTCGAGCAGACGTCGAGCCGCACGCCGTTCCGGCCGGGCTTGAACATCCGCGCGGCGAACTCGCGGCGGTCGAAGCGCCCCCAGGCCCGGTGCAACTCGGAGAGGTCGACGTCGGAGTAGCTGTCGGACGCGTACTCCGCGAGCACGTCGAGCGCGGCGGGGGTGGCGATGCCGCCGAGCGCGCGCAGGGCGCTCCGCCGAGCCGCGGCGCGCTGCCCCTGCTGCGGCGCGAACAACCGAGGATCGGCGTCCGGGTGGGCTTCGAGCCACTTCGCGACCTCGGACACCTTCGCGGGGAGCGCGGGGGCGTCGGACGATGACGGTGCGGAATCGTCTCCCGCGGGCGCGTCCGCTGCGGCCTGCAGCTGCTTCCGATGCTTCGTCGCGGCGCGTCGGATCGACGCGATCTTCGGGCCGCCGCCCTCGAGCACAGGCTCCGGCAGGCGGTCCAGCACGCTCGCATCGGCGCGCGTCGCGAGTGTCAGGAGTCCCCAGAGCTCCTGAGTGGGGTCGTCCGAGAGGAAACTCATCGGGACCAACCCGCTCGCGCCATCCAGCGAGGGATCGTCGAAGACGCGCAGCGCAGCGCGTTCCAGCTCGGGATCGCTCGGCAGCTTCGCCGCGCCCTTGACGGTGTTGGGCTGGTTCGAGAAGTTGCCGAATCGCCTCAGCACCTCCTCGGCACGATCCTCCCCGACGGCGGTCGCGAGGGCGGCGGTGACGTTTTCGAGCGTGGGCATCGATGCTCCTGATCTGTGGAGGATGGTGGGCTCGTCTGAGTCAGCGTGCGCGCCGGTAGTGCGCGGCGATCGCGCCGTTGCTGAGCGGCTCCGCCGAGACCGGCTCGAGAGTCCCATGAGGCGAGTGTAAGTCGGCGACAGGGCGATCACCAACGTTCGCGGGCTGGTCGTGCGAAGCGACGGTGGTCCGAGGGATCGAGGCGATCCGCCGGCGCGCCTCCCGGCGACGGATGCGGAGACATCCCGTGCCGGGAGGCCCGGTGGCGGCCCGATCAGGCGGCCGCCGACCGCACGATCTCGGAGATCCGCGTCTCGGCAGCGTCATCAATGTCCTCGAAATACCAGGCAGCCGGCATCAGGGAACCATCCGCACCGCCCGAGGGTCGCAGGTCGACCTTCTCGGTGAGCGCGAGATTCAAGCGCTCGTCGCTGCGGAGAGTCACCAGGGCCGGTGTGCTCGCGGAGAGCGCGTAGGCGGGCATCCCGTACCAGATCCTGGGCTTCAGGTTCGGCGCCGCAGCGAGAATGATCTCGTGCGCACGCTGCATGATCGACCGCCGCGGCTCGTCGAGCTTCGCGATCTTCACGAGGACCTGGGCGAGGTTCTTTTCGTCCTTTGAAGGCATGTCATGTCCTTTCCGTCGGCCGACACCGGGTGTCGGCGCTCTGAAGTTCGGCGCGTGAATGCGCCGCACCCCATCCAGACATGTCCCGAGCTGCTCGGGCCTCTCCGCGATGATTCACATGGATTTCACGTGGGAGTGCCATCTGCGGTGTGAACCGCCAGTTCCAGAGTACCCGATGCGTGCAGACGAACGAAGAGCCTTTGGTGGGCCCGGCCGGGTGCTTCTCGAACCCTCGCAAGCCTCTGCGCGCGTTGATTCGCCGTGTTCAAAGGGGCGCCAAGCGTTCGGGGTCTCGTCCTGCGCGCCGGGAGATCGAGGACGCGCGAGGTCCGGTGGCGGAAAAATCGCCCGTGGTTCAAACTCGTTTGAACGCCCAGAGTCGAGCAGAGCCGCTGGATGGCTACGCGGCTGGTGTGCCCGTGAGGGAGCTGGCGGAGCGGTTCGACATCTATCGCGGGACGGTGCGTCGTGCGGGGCTCCCACGCCGGAACGGGCCTGAAATCTCCAAGGCGCTGCGTGAAGAGGCCGCTGCCTGTACCAGGGCGGGATGACGCTGCTGGAAGTGGGACGTCAGCTCGGGATCAGTAACGATGCGGTGCGAGCGGCGGTGGTCGCGTGCGGGGGCACAATTCGCCCGAAAGGTCGTCGCCTGCGCGCGGTGTGATCCGGCCTTGCCAGACCGGTGCAGAGCGCCCCTGATACTCGGAAGTCAGGGTGCGCTCTGGCATCTACGGACTGGATCGGTTTAGAGCTGGTTTCAGTAGTCTTTCTTGATGAGTTTCCGCATACCGGTGATCGTGATCGCGAGGTTCGCCAACGCAGTCACCGTCACCGACGTCCGGTCGTAGCAGGTTGAGAGTTTTCGGAACGCGAGTAGTCCGGCCGTCGCGCGTTCGGCGACCCACCGAAGCCGTCCGAGTCGTGTCTTCGAGTATTTACCGGGTCTCGCGATACAGGCGGTGATTACGCGGCGGCGAAGATAAGAGAATACGCGGCGGGTGTCGTAAGCCGTGTGC
>JAPSIU010000053.1 GCA_031178565.1 Leucobacter sp.
CGGGAGACGGCCTGGGACTCTCCGGTGATCATGGACTCGTCGAACTCCGCCGATCCGCTGGTGATGGTTCCATCGGCCGGCACCCGGGCCCCGGAACGGTCGCCGGGGTGCGGGAGGCGGGCCGCCGCATCGCCCGCGGCGAGGTAGGCCTCCACCGATCCGCTCGGCGCTCGCGAAGACTCCCGCGCCGTGAAGTCGGTGCCGTCCCAGCTTCCGGGGCCGGAGGGCTCGGGAAGCCCGGGCGCGTGCTGCTCCGGTTCGTGCTGCTCCGTGGTCCCGCTGATCTCCGTGATCTCGCTGATCTCCGTGATCCACGAGGCTCCCCGGTGCCGGGCGACGAGCAGGCGGGGCACCACGAGCACACTCTCGACGGCGCTGCGATCGTCGAACGCGAAGGCGCCGAGCGCGACGAGACCGGTGCCCGGCATGCGCACCGGATCGTCGATCTGCGCGACCTCCGCGATCCGGCGCCAGGCACGGGCCGCGTCGGCGAAGCGCGCTTCGCCCTCGAATCGGAGGCGGAGCACCTCGCCGACGCCGACGCAGCCGCGATCCCCGCGGTTCCAGAGCAGGGGCTCCGCGGGATCCGCGAGGGAGACGAGGTCGGGCGCGTTCGCGAGGGGTCGTGTGACCGCGCGCAGGCGGGGCACCACGGAATCGCTCGTCACCCTCACAATCTACTCTCCCGCGCTGAGCGGAGTTCCCGGCACGGCTGCGGCGACGGCTCCAGACCGCCCGCAGCGCGACGGGCTAGCATGGAGGGGTGACCCGCCCCGACACCGCGACCAAGCACGCAACGGATGTTTCCGCCATGTTCGACGAGGTGTCCCCTCGCTACGACCTGATCAACGATGTGCTGACGGTCGGCAACGACCGCCTGTGGCGGATCGCGACCACGCGCGCCGTCGCGCCGCGCGAGGGGATGCGGATCCTCGATCTCGCCGCGGGCACGGGCACCTCCGCCGCCGCGCTCACCGCGTACGGCGCGCGGGTCGTGGCGGCCGACTTCTCCGAGGGGATGCTGGCCGAGGGGCGCAAGCGCCACGCGCAGAACGAGCTGATCGAGTTCGTCTGGGCCGACGCGACCGAGCTGCCCTTCGAGGACGACAGCTTCGACGCGGCGACGATCTCGTACGGACTGCGCAATGTGAACGACCCGAAGCGCGCGATCGCGGAGATGCGCCGCGTGGTGAAGCCCGGCGGGCGGGTGGTCATCGCGGAGTTCTCGCGACCGCCCTCGCCGATCGTGCGCGCGCCCTACGAGTTCTACGGACGTCACCTGCTCCCGCGCATCGCCGGCGCCATCAACCGAGATGCGGCAGAGGCGTACCGCTACCTGAACGAGTCGATCCAGGCGTGGCCCGCGCAGGAGGAGCTCGCGGCCTGGCTGCGCGAGGCGGGTCTCGAGCGGGTCGCCTATCGCAACCTCACGTTCGGGATCGTCGCGCTCCACCGCGGATTCGTGCCGGCCGAGGCGCCGAAGCCCGCGGCGAAGAAGCCGGCGGCTGCGAAGAAGCCGGCGGCCGCGGCGAAGCCGGCGGTGAAGAAGCCAGCTGCCGCGAAGCCCGCCGCGAAGAAGCCAGCAGCGAAGGCGCCGGCACCGAAGAACTCGAGCTCCGGAGGAGAGAAGTGAGCCGCGCGCACGCTCAGGACACGGCCACCCAGGCGCTGCCGATGCGGCTGTTCCGCGGGGCTCAGGATCGCCGCCACGCCAAGGAGCTGCAGGATCAGCTCGAGCTGATCGAGACCGGGCTCATGGAGAACCTGGCCTTCGCGTCTCCGGTCGCGGACGCTCCGGCGCGGTACCTGATGGAGGCCGGCGGCAAGCGGGTCCGGCCGATGCTGACGCTCCTCGCGAGCGAGCTCGGAGACGGGCCGAACGAGCTGGTGCGCCGGGCGGCGCAGGCGATCGAGATGACCCACCTCGCCTCGCTCTACCACGACGATGTGATGGACGACGCGAAACTGCGACGCGGCGTTCCGGCGACGCAGACCGTGTGGTCCAACTCCGTGGCGATCCTCGCGGGCGACCTGCTGTTCGCCCGCGCCTCGTCCCTCGTCTCGGGCATGGGCGAGGAGGCGATCGTGCTGCAGGCCAAGACGTTCGAGCGCCTCTGCCTCGGGCAGCTGCACGAGACCGTCGGACCGCAGGACGACGACGACGCGATCGCCCACTACATCCAGGTGCTCGCGGACAAGACCGGCGCCCTCATCGCGTGCGCGGCCCGCATGGGCGTCATGTTCGGGCACGGCCCCGCGGAGTACGCCGACCCGGTCATGGAGTACGGCGAGCGGATCGGCGTGGCCTTCCAGCTGGTGGACGACGTGATCGATCTCTCTCCGAAGAAGGACCGGACCGGCAAGCGCGCGGGCACGGATCTCCGAGCGGGTGTGGCGACGCTTCCCCTGCTGCTGCTGCGGGAGCGCGCCGCCGCGGGAGACGCCGCGGATTCCGAGCTGCTCGCCGGAATCGAGACCGGGGTCGCCGCGATCGCAGAGGGCGCCGACCCGGGTGTGCTGGATCCCGAGGTCGAGGCTCTCCGCGCTCACGACGTGACCCGCGAGACCGAGGCGGCTGCGCGCCGCTGGGCGCACGAGGCCGTCGAGGCGCTCGAGCCCCTCCCGAAGTCCCCGGTCAAGCGGGCCCTGGAGCGGATGGCCGACTCGATCGTGAACAGAGAAGGATAACAACAGAGCGATGAGCAAGATGCGATTGGCGATCGTGGGCGCCGGGCCGGCGGGAATCTACGCCGCGGACCTGCTGCTGAAGGCCGAGCGGGACTTCGAGGTCGAGATCGACCTGTTCGAGCAGCTGCCCGCGCCGTACGGGCTCGTGCGCTACGGCGTCTCGCCCGACCATCCGCGCATCAAGGGCATCATCAACGCGCTGCGCGAGGTGCTCGACAGCGGAGACATCCGCTACTTCGGCAACGTCCGCTACGGGCAGGACATCACCCTCGCCGATCTCAAGAAGCACTACCACGCGGTGATCTTCGCCACGGGCGCGATCCGCGACGCGGATCTCTCGATTCCGGGCATCGAGGCCGAGGGCTCCTACGGTGCTGCGGACTTCGTGAGCTGGTTCGACGGGCACCCCGACGTTCCTCGGACCTGGCCGCTCGAGGCGCGCCAGGTGGGTGTCGTCGGCAACGGCAACGTGGCGCTCGACATCTCCCGCATGCTGATCAAGCACGCCGACGACCTGCTCCCCACCGAGATCCCGGACAACGTGTACGCGGGGCTCAAGGAGAATCCGATCGAGGAGCTCCACCTCTTCGGACGACGCGGCCCGAAGTACGTGAAGTTCACGCCCCTCGAGTTGCGCGAGCTCGGCGAGGTGCGCGACGTCGACATGGTCGTCGACGAGCGCGACTTCGACGTGGACGACTCGTTCGCCGACGAGACGCTCATGAAGAACAAGCAGGTGCTCGTGATGAGCCGCGTCATGGACAAGTGGCGTCAGGAGCAGCGGGAGCGCGAGGCCGGCGACGTCGAGCACGCCTCGCGGCGTCTGTACCTGCACTTCTGGTCGAAGCCGGTCGAGGTCGTCACCGAGAACGGTCGGGTGGCCGGCCTCAGGATCGAGCGCACCGCGCCCGACGGCCAGGGCGGCGTGATCGACACGGGCGAGTTCGAGGTGATCCCGATGCAGTCGCTCTACCGCGCGGTGGGCTACTTCGGATCCCCGCTCGACGAGATCCCGTTCGACGACGCCAAGGGTGTGATCCCGAACGACCAGGGCAGGGTGCGCGATCTCGAGGGCGCGCGGATCCCCGGCGTCTACGCCACCGGCTGGATCAAGCGCGGACCGGTGGGGCTCATCGGGCACACGAAGTCCGACGCGATGGAGACGCTCGAGTGCCTGATGGAGGATCGAGCCTCCTGGTGGCAGCCGGAGGTCGAGGACACCGGGGCGATCCCTGCGCTGCTGCACGAGCGCGAGGTGCCGTACACGACGATCGAGGGCTGGCGCAGGCTCGACGAGCACGAGCTCGGGCTCGGGGAGCAGGCCGGCCGCACCCGGATCAAGGTGGTGCCGCGCGACGACATGACGCGCATCTCCCGCGGGGAGTAGCCGCGCCTACCCCGCCGGCCGCTGCCCGCCCCAGCGCAGCTGGAGTCCGGTGAGGAGGGCGTCGAGGCCCAGCGCGAACACGAGGTCGCGCTCCCGCGATCCCGACTCGCGCACGAGCTCGGCGAAGGCGCTGTGCGTGTCGCTCAGCGCGGAGGCGAGTTCGCCGGGCGCGGGCTCGTAGACGTTCTCGGGCCCTGCGGAGTCGAGCGCCGCTCCGAAGATGTAGGTCTCGATCGCGCTGAGCGACGGCAGCACACTTCGGTCGTACCAGCCGGCCGAGCGGAACGCGGCGACGATGCGCTGATACATCTGCGAGGTCTGCACCGTGTGCGCGACGGGCACCGCCACGATCAGGTCGACCATCCGGGGCTGCGTCCGCAGCAGACGGAGGTAGCTCCACGCCCACTGGGCGAGCGCGTCGCGGAGCGAGAGCGAGCCGAAGCCCGAGGCGTTCAGGTGGGTGCTGACGTCCTCCTGCACCCAGGCGAGCACCGTGGAGCGCGACGCGGCGTGGTTGTAGAGTGCGCTCGCCCCCACCCCGAGGCGGCGCGCGAGCGCACGCATGGTCACGGCCGAGAGCCCCTCCTCGCGGATGATGGCCGACGCGGCGGCGGTGATCCTCCGCCTGTCGAGCAGCGGGGTCCCGGGCCGTCCCGGTCCGCGCCCCTTCGGAGTGCGTGCCACAACGCCTCCTAAATGAACAGCCGTGCTCCCGTGTCGGCGAGAGCGCTGGGCGGATCCCAGTGTTTTCAAGCATACGGGGAGATCGCGGCCCGAATAAATGAACACAGTGGCGTGCTCGACGGGGTCTCTGCACGTCGATCCGTCACACTGGCGAGCGGACGTATCGTCCGAGACCGACTCACGACCCACGGAGGGCACGCTCATGGAGCACATCGAAACGGACGTCGTCGTGATCGGCGCGGGAGTCGCGGGCCTCGTCGCCGCGCATCGGCTGCGCGAGAGGGGGCGCGACGTGGTCGTGCTGGAGGCGCGAGACCGCGTGGGTGGACGCGTGAAGTCGGATCTCTCCAACGGCTTCCTGATCGAGGTGGGCGGCCAGTGGGTGGCGCCGGACCAGGAGCGCCTCCTCGCTCTGATCGAGGAGCTGGGTCTGGAGCGCTTCGAGCGATACCGCGCGGGCGAGGACCTCTACGTCGGCCGGGAGGGCGCGGTGCTGCGCCACACGACCGAGCTGCCTCCGCTCCCGGAGTCGACCCTCGCCGAGATCGAGCGGCTCACCGACGCGCTCGACGATCTCTCCCGGGAGATCGATCCGCTGGAGCCCTGGAAGCACCCGTGCGCGGAGGAGTACGACGCCGTCTCCTTCGGAGCGTGGCTTCGGGAGTGCAGCGACGACGCGCACGCGATCGACTTCGTCGCTCCGTTCGTCTCGGGGGGCATGCTGACCAAACCCGCCGAGACCTTCTCGCTGCTCGCCGCGCTCGTCATGGCCGCGAGCGCGGGCGGCTTCCGCGACCTCGCCGACCTCGATCTCGTGCTGCACGAGCGCGTCGCGGGCGGGATGCACCGTGTGCCCGAGCGCCTCGCCGAGGAGGTCGGGGCGCAGCGGATCCGCCTGAACACCGACGTGCGGTCCATCGCGCACGGTCCCGAAGGTGTGCGCGTGACCGCAGACGGCCTCGCGGTGCGTGCGCGCGAGGCGATCGTCGCGCTCGGCCCCCACCTCGTCTCCCGCATCGGCTTCGATCCTCCGCTGCCGCCCCGGAAGCAGCAGATGCTGCAGCAGTTCTCCATGGGCAACGTGATCAAGGTGCAGGCCTTCTACGAGACTCCGTTCTGGCGCGAGCAGGGGCTGTCCGGCACGACCTACGGCCCGTACGAGATCGTGCACGAGACGTACGACAACACGGCACCCGACTATCCCGGCGGCACGCTCGTCGGGTTCGTCTCCGATCACCGGGCGGACGCGATGTACGAACTCGACGAGTCGGACCGACGGGACGCGATCCTCGGTTCGCTCGCCGTGTACTTCGGCCCGCAGGCGCTCGAACCGGCGCTCTACTACGAGAGCGACTGGATCAACGAGGAGTACACGCGCGGAGCCTACGGGACCAGCCCGGCGATCGGCGCGATCACGCGATACGAGGACCTCGTGCGCTCCTCGGCGGGGCCGATCCACTTCGCGTGCTCCGATATCGCGGGGCTCGGTTACACCCACATCGACGGTGCGATCCGCATGGGGGAGCGGGCGGCGGGTCTCGTCGCCTGAGCGATCAGCGCAGCAGTGACGCCAGTCCGGTGAGGGTCTCGCTCGTGCCGCCGTCGATGCGCACGGTCGCACGCGCGTCGACGGCCGTCGGACCGCGATTGATGACCGCGATCGGGATCCCCCGCCGTTCCGCGCGGTGGACGAGGCGGACGCCCGTGTTCACCGCGAGCGACGTGCCGGCGAGCAGCAGGGCTCCGGCCTCGCCGAGCAGCGACTCGGCGGTGGCGAAGACCGGCGGCGGCACGAGTTCGCCGAAGTAGACGACGTCGGGCCGGAGGATTCCGCCGCACACCGGGCACAGCGGCACGTCGACGCGGTCGACGTCGTGCACGAGCGCGTCGCCGTCGGGGGCGATCTCGGCGTCGGCGTGCTCCTCGGCGAACCCCGGGTTCAAGCTGTCGAACCAGCCGAGCACCTCCTCTCGAGCGGCGCGGAACCCGCATTCCGTGCAGCGGATGACGCTTCCGTTGCCGTGCAGCTCGACGACGGTCCGGGACCCCGCCCGTCGATGCAGATCGTCGACGTTCTGGGTGATGACGCCGTCGATGCGGCCGGCCGCTTCCAGGTGGGCGAGCGCGAGGTGGCCGGCGTTCGGGGCGACGCCCGACGCGCGCAGCGCTCCGACGCGCGCGCCGGCCCAGAACCTGCGGCGGTAGTGAGGATCCTCCATGAACTGCGTGATGTTCATCGGGGTCCTGGGCGGCGCGCCCTTGCCCCGGTAGTCGGGGATTCCGGAATCGGTGCTGATGCCGGCCCCCGTGAGCACCGCGACGGGAGCGTCTTCGAACAGCGGGATCAGCGCCTCGAGGGCGTCGGACGACTCGTGCGTCATGGTGCCGTGCTCCGTTCTCGAAGGTCGGCTGCTCCCGCGTGCGCGGGGAGGAGACGCCCGACCGGGGCGCGCAGCTGCAGCCAGGTTACGAGCAGCGTATCGGCGTCCTCCAGATCGAGGCGGTACTTCTCCTCCGCTCGGCGCAGTCGGTAGCGGACCGTGTTCTCGTGGACGCCGAGCGCGCGAGCGGTTCGGGCGATGTTGCCGAAGCTGCTGCACCAGGCCAGCACGGTCTCGGAGACGAGCGGATCATCGGCCTCCATCCGCTCCAGCTCGAGGGAGCGCAGCTCCGAGCTGTCGGCGAACGCCGTCGCCGCGCGTTCGAAGACGAGGAGCGGTCGCATCGAGTGGACGGTGAGCATCCGGGTCCGAGCCGTGCTCGGGTGCCGGGCCGCGGTGTCGAACAGCCGCTCGGCCAGATCCCGCAGCAGGGTGACCTCCCCGGAGCGGTGCGCCACACCGGGGGCGGCGACGCGGACTCCCGGGCCGACGAGGCGGTCGATGATGGGCAGCAGCGGCTCCGCGAACGCGGCTGCGGCGTGCGAGGGATCATTCGCGATGAGCGCGTAGACCAGGCCGCCGCGGACGACGGAGACGACCTCGGGTCGATGCAGCGCCAGATGCCGCTGCACGGCCGAACGGAGCTGCGCGGGAATCGACGGGTGATCGCCCGGCGCGGGGGCGAAGGCGAGGAGCGCGGCGCCCCGCTCCTCGGAGATCCCCAGTTCGGCGAGTTCCGAACCCATCACGTCGCGGCCGTTGAGCAGCGTACGCATGCGGTCCTCTCGAGGGATCTGGGTCGCCTTGCGCACCCGGATGTCGTCGAGCATGTGGGACGCCGCAACGGCGGCGGCGTTGCGGATACGCAGCCTCTGCTCCTCGGTGAGGTCGCCCTGGCCCGAGGCGTCGATCGCCCAGATGGTGCCGAGCGGGAGCGCTCCGGCTCGGATCGCGCAGACGACTCGCGGCTCCTCCTCGCCGAGGCGCGGGTACTTGATCGGATCGTCCGAGCGGAGCACGGTCCGGTACTGATCGTCGTTGAACGGCGAGGCGGGTACGCGCCTCGTCAGGATGCCCTGGGTGCGGAGGGTGTCGATGAGCTGCCCCGGAACCGAGGAGTAGGCGATGATGCGGCGGCCGAGGTCTTCGATCGCGACCGAACCGCCGAAGAATCCCGCGAGTTCGTTCGTGAGCGCGAACAGCGGCTCCGCCCCTCGATTGCGGTGCGCGTCCTCGCTGTGACGGCGATCGCCCAGAACCTGAGCGAGGAGCGCGTCGAAGAGCCTCCAGCCGATCCGCTCGCTGACCCGCAGGAAGGGGATGCCGCTGGTTTCCGCGATCGCCGAGTAGGTGGGGATCTCGCTCTCGTGGCACTTGACGGCGATGGCGGTGTACCCGAACCGGGCCGCCTGTTCGGCGAGGGCGGTGAGACGGGTGAGAGGAGCGCCGGTGGTCGAGGGCGCGAACAGGAGGACGTCGGGATCCTCGCCCAGCTCCTCGAGCGCGTCGTAGAACTCGGTTCCGCGGACCGGGCGCTCGTCATCCCGCGGCCCCAGCAGCGTCGCGGTCTGAGATCCGAGCTCGGCGAGGAGGGCGCCGAGTGTGATGCTCTCCTCCGAGACTGTTGGAGAAATCGCTGTTGTCACCCGTCAAATCTATCTTAAATGTACAAATTTCTCGCGTCGGGTTCGCCGTAGAGTGGGCAGGAGCGACACGAACGGAGATCTCGATGGACACGACCGCCATGAACGCACGCACCGAGCGGCCGGCTCCCGAGGGGACTCGGCTCGGAGAGATGTGGGACATCCTGCCCGAGGAGTCCGCATACGGGGAGAACGGCGAACTGACGATCGGCGGCGTCGGCGTCACGGAGCTCGCCGAGCGCTTCGGGACTCCGCTGTACGTCTTCGACGAGGCCGGTCTTCGCAGGCAGGCCCGCCGGTTCATGGACGGTCTGCGCGAGCGCTGGCCCGCATCTCAGGTCATGTTCGCCTCGAAGTCCCTGCCCGCGGTCGGCATGTACCGCCTCGCGCAGGAGGAGGGGCTGTCGGTCGATATCGCGGGCGGCGGCGAACTGCGCCTCGCGCTCGCCGCCGGCGTCGATCCCGAGCGCCTGCACTTCCACGGCAACGCGAAGACGGATGACGAGCTGCGCATGGCGCTCGATGCCGGGATCGGCACCATCATCGTCGACAACGAGGACGAGCTGGATCGCCTCGAGCGCCTGCTCGAGCGGCCCCAGAAGCTCCTCCTGCGCATCATCCCCGGCGTCGAGGCCGAAACGCACGCGTCGCAGGCGACGGGCGGGAAGAACTCGAAGTTCGGCCTGCCCGTGGACCAGGCCGCGCGCGCGATCGAACGCATGCGGGCGCACCCGCTGATGGACTTCGAGGGCGTGCACCTGCACATCGGTTCGCAGATCCTGAACACCCGCCAGTTCGCGGAGGCCGTCGAGAACATCTCCTCCGTCGGAACCTTCTCCACCTACGACGTGGGAGGCGGGCTCGGGGTCAAGTACACCTACGACGAGCAGCCCCCGAGCGTCGAGGAGTACCTCGACGCGATCGTCGCCGCGGCGAAGGCTCACTTGCCGGCCGACGCGAAGATCATGATCGAGCCCGGGCGCTCGATGGTGGCGCGCGCAGGCGTGACGGTCTACCGCGTCGTCTCGGTGAAGCGCACCGGACAGGTGTTCGTGGCCGTCGACGGCGGCCTCGCCGACATGATGGACATCGCACTCACCGACCAGCGCTACGAGGCGCTGCTCGCCAATCGGATCGGCGAACCGTGGACCGAGAGCGTCCAGCTCGTCGGCCGCCAGTGCGAATCGGGGGACCTCTTCATCGACGGCGCCCCCATGCCCGACGCGAAGGTCGGCGACCTCGTGGTGCTGGCCGCCACCGGAGCGTACGCCTACACGCTCGCGAACAACTACAACGGCGCGCTCAAGCCGGCCATCGTCTTCACGAGGGACGGCGAGGCCCGCCTCGTCGCCCGCCGCGAAACCTACGACGACCTGCTGGCGCTGCACGAACCGGCGAACCGCGGCGACGCCGCGTGATTCCGCCTCGTCGGACGTCATGATCACTGCTTCCGAACACCGAAGTTCCGCACCGCCGATGAACAAATGAGGATGTCCGATGAAACCCACACGCACAGCGGCTGCCGTCGCAGTAGTTCTGCTCTCCTGCGCACTGATGGCCTGTTCGAGCGGCGCGGGTCCGGAGGAGGCCGGTGAGGGGAGATCGGTCGTCGTCGACGCTTCGTTCGATATCAAGACCCTCGATCCGGCGCGGTCCTTCGAGCCGACCGGATCCGTCGTCAACCACGTGCTCTACGAGACGCTGCTGACCTTCGACGGCGACGACGTCTCCGCTCCCGTCGACGGGCTCGCGAGCTACGAGCTGTCCGACGAGGACCGCGTGGTGACGCTCACCATGCAGGGGGACTCCACGTTCTCGGACGGAACCCCCGTGACGGTGGACGACGTGGTCTTCTCGCTCAACAGGGTGAAGCAGATCGCGGGAAACCCCTCGTTCATGCTCGAGGGGGTCGAGGTGGCGAAGACCTCCGACACGACGCTGACGCTCACCTCCGAGGAGCCCAATCCCACACTCGTGTACCTGCTCCCGAACCCGAGCCTCGGGATCGTCAACTCGAAGGTCGTCCAGGAGAACGGCGGCTCCGCCGACGCCGACGATGCGGCCGAGTCGTTCCTCAACGGGGCGTCCGCCGGATCGGGGCCGTACGTGCTCGAGAGCTTCGACGCGACATCCCAGATCGTGCTGACGGCCAATCCCGAGTTCGAGGGCGAGGCCCCCGAGACGTCGCGGATCGTACTGCGCAACGTCAGCGGGGAGACCCAGAAGCTGAACGTGCAGTCGGGCGAATCGCAGATCGCCATCGACCTGAACCCCGACCAGGTCGCCGAGCTGAGCCCCGACGAGCTCAACATCCAGACGGCCTCGTCGCGCTACACGATCTACATGATGATGAACACCGATCCCGCGGTGAGTCTCGCGACGTCGAATCCGAAGTTCTCGGCAGCCGTGAAATCGGCCATCGACTACGACAAGATCCTCGCGCTCGGAGGAGACGGAGCGGAACGGCCGGGCGGGCTGGTGCCGACGAGCCTCCTGGGCGCGCTGCCGGTCGAACAGGGTATCGCGTTCGAGCCGGAGGCGGCCCGAGTGCTGCTCGAGGAATCCGGCTACGCGGGTGAAACGGTCAGCCTGCACTACGCGAACGACACGACCGTCGCCGGTATCGCGCTCGAACCGCTCGCGCTCAGCATCCAGTCCGATCTCAAGGCAGTGGGGGTCGACATCGCGCTGGCCCCGGCTCCGGAGGCGACGGAACTGGACAACTATCGCAGCGGGAAGGAGTCCACGGGCATCTGGGCGTGGGGAGCGGATTTCCCGGATCCCTCGAACTACTTCGTGTTCCTTCCGGGTGAGAACGTCGGCTCGCGTGCCATGTGGCAGGCCGGCGCGTCGCCGAACATCGACGCGCTGCGAGCGGAAGCGGTCGCGGCCTCGGGCGAGGAGGATCGCAGCGCCGCCTTCCAGGAGCTGCAGCTGGCGCTCAACGAAGAAGGCCCGTTCATCCCGCTGCTGCAGCCCGCTCTGCACATCGTGACGGATCGATCGATCGCGTCGGTCGATTCGAACCTCGTCTGGACGATCGATCTGGCCAGCATCCGCTATGCCTAGGGTGCCTCCGCTCGCGAGATACATCGCGATGCGGCTCGGCACCGCGGTGATCCTGGCGATCGGGGTGACGCTGGTGACCTTCTCACTGGCCAACCTCGTGCCGGGTGATCCGGTGCAGGCGGCTCTGGGGGAGCAGGCATCGGGCAATCCCGAGATCGTCGAGCAGTTCCGACAGGACATGGGCCTCGACCAGCCGCTTCCCGTGCAGTATCTGACGTACATGTCGAATCTCTTCCAGGGAGACCTGGGAGTATCGACGCAGACGAAGGCGCCGGTCGCGCAGGAACTGGTCTCCGCGTTCCCCGCGACGGCCGAGCTCGCGACCGCGTCGATCCTCGTCGCGGTCCTCATCGGCGTCGCGCTGGGGCTGTGGGCCGCGCTGCGCCGGGGACGCGTGACCGACCACCTCATCCGGGTCGTGAGTCTCGTCGGGATATCCGTGCCGACGTTCTGGCTCGCGATCATCGTGTACTTCCTCCTGTTCTTCCAGCTCCGGATCCTTCCCGGCTCGGGGCGGCTGTCGCCGCTGACGATCCCGCCGCCCCGGGTCACCGGCTTCTACACGATCGACTCCCTGCTCGTCGGCAATTGGGCGACGTTCGGGGACGCGGTGCTGCACCTGGTGATGCCGGCGTCCGTGCTCGCGCTGGGGGTCATCGGACTGCTCACGAGGTTCGCGAGATCATCCGTCCTGGAGGTCCTCAACATGGACTACGTGAAGGCCGCGAGCGCGAAGGGCCTCCCGGCGCGCACGGTGGTGTTCCGATACGTGCTTCGC
>JAPSIU010000343.1 GCA_031178565.1 Leucobacter sp.
CTGGGCCAGCGCCGAGACGAGCACGACGGCCGAGGTGGTCGCGCTCACCCACAGCGACGCGCGGGAGGGTGCGCGATGCCGCTCGTGCACGAGCGCGAGGCTCGACGGGAGCACGCCGCGCTGCCCAAGGGTGAAGAGGTAGCGCGTGACGATGTTGTGGAACGCGAGCATGCACGCGAACATGCTCGTGACGACGAGCACCTGCACGATGTCGGCGACGATCGGGGCGACGACCTCTCCGGCCAGCGCGATGACGACCTGGTCGGGGGCTTCAGTCGACTTCGCCACGGCCTCGTCCGCACCGAGGCCCGCGATGACGAGCCAGGAGGATACGAAGTAGAGAGCGCCGATGGAGATCACCGCGATGTAGGTAGCGCGGGGAACCGTGCGCTCGGGGTCCTTCGCCTCGTTGCGGAACACAGCGGTCGCCTCGAAGCCGAAGAAGCCGAGGAACGCGAACAGCAGGCCGAGACCCGGCGCCCCCACCAGCGCTTCGGCGGGATTCAGCGCGGCGGTCGGCAGTTCCCGGCCCGAGAACAGGACCCCGAGATCGATGGCCAGAACGGCGATGATCTCGAGCACGAGGACCACGCCGAGCACCTTCGCGGAGAGCTCGATGTCGCGGTAGCCGAGCAGACCGACGACGACGAGCATCACCGCGGAGACGAGCCACCAGGGAGGGGCCACGCCCGTCCAGAGCTCGATGAGGTTGCCGGTCTGCACACCGAGGTAGCAGGTCATCGAGACGGTCAGCAGGATGTAGGACAGCAGGGCGATCGCCGCCGTTCCAACGCCCGCCCGCCGCCCGAGGCCGCGATGCACGTACGAGTAGAAGGCGCCGGCGTCGGGCACGCGGGGCGTCATCCACGCGTAGCCCACCGCGAACAGCAGCAGGATCGCCGTGGCGGCGAGGATCATCGTCGGCGCCCCGATCGACCCGGAGACGCTGATGATGATCGGGAAGTTCGCAGCGACGACGGTGATCGGCGCGGCGGCGGCGATCACCATGAATACGATGCCGGTTACGCCGAGTCTTCGGTTCAGTACTGGGGTCATAGCGCCTCCTCAAGGGCGGGACACGAGGTTTCATCGTTGAACCTCCTGCGAATCAACATATGCGCATGAGCGGACGCGTTCCTGAACATTTGTTAAATCGTATCCGGGATTCCGGACATGACGAAGCCTCGCGCCTGGGCGGCGCGGGGCGAGGAGGGCAAGACGGGAACGCGGGGAGCGCCACCGCCGGTCGCCGGCGAAGGCAGACGAGGCGCCGCGGAGAGATGTGCGTGGGCTACTCCGCGACGACGCGGATGCCCGACACCTCGGGGTCCACGGCACCGCGCACGTAGCCGGTGGGCGAGGCCGCGACCGCGCGCAGGAACGCCACGGTCTCGGCCGTCACCTCCTCCCCCGGGATGAGGTTCGGAATTCCCGGCGGATAGGCGGCGAGCGTGTCGGCGGAGACGCGGCCGACCGCGTCCGCCGCGTCGACGACCTCGCTCCCCCCGAAGTAGGCCTCGCGCGGCGCCATGCGGAGCGCACCGGGACGGGGCAGCGCGGGAAACACGACCGCGTGCGCGCCGCTCGCGGGATCGGCCGCGCGCATCGTCTCCGCCTCGTCCGCGACCTCCTCGAGCGCAGACATGAAGCGGTCGAGGTCGGGCACTCGGAGGGCGCCGATCACGGCGACCGCACTCGTCGCGGTCGACATCTCGAGGTAGATGCCGTGCTCCCGGGTCATGCGGCTCCGCACCCAGTGCCCGCTCTGCCCGGTGCGCGAGACGTCGATGGGCACGCGCAGCGGATCGGTCGCGACGATGTCGGGGAACGCGCCGAAGTCGTCGCTGATGATGGAGAACCGCGGGTCCCGGCGCACCCGATCCCGCATCTCAGTCGCGACGCGGATCGCCTCCCCGATCCGGTCCTCTCCCGTGGCGAGCGCGCGCCGCGCCGCGTCGAGGGAGCCCATGAGCACGGCGCTCGTCGACGTCGACGCGGTCATCGAGAACGCGCGCTCGGCGAGGGGCTCGAGCCGCTCCGCGAACGGTCCCGCTCCGAGGTGCAGCATGGCGGACTGGGTGAGCGACCCCGCGAGCTTGTGGGTGCTGGACACCACGAGGTCGGCGCCCAGACGCGCCGGCGACTCGGGCAGCTCGGGGTGGAAGCCGAAGTGCGCGCCCCACGCTCCGTCGACGATGAGCGCGGCTCCGTGCTCGTGCGCGACCCGCGCGAGACCCGCGACGTCTGCCGTGGATCCGAAGTAGCTCGGCGACACCGTGTACACACTCGACACCGGACGGCCGGCTGCGGCCTCCGCAGCGAGCGCCTCGTCCAGCGCCTCGGGGGTGAGGCCGTGGGCGATCCCGTGCCGCTCGTCGACCGCGGGCGCGACGAAGGAGGGGATGAGGCCGGCGAGAAGCACGCCGTCGGTGAAGCTGGAGTGGGAGCTGCGCTGGATCAACACGCGTTCCCCGAGGCCGCGCACCGCGATCGCCGCCGTGCGGTTCGCCTGAGAGGCTCCGTTCGTGAGGAACCAGGTCCGCTTCGCGCCCCACGCCTCCGCCGCGAGCCGCTGCGCCTGAGCGAGCGGCGAGTCTTCTCCGAGGTCGACGCCCTCGAGCATGAGGGGCACGTCGAGCCGGGCCACCCTCGGGCCGAAGAGTTCGGCGATGTGGTCGGCACCGTTCTGCGGATCGTTGCCGTGCCCCGGAACCATGAAGGAGAGCGGCGAGGAGTCGGCGAAGCGCCGCAGTGCCTCGGCGTAGGGCGCCTGCCGCTGCTCGGCGGAGAATCTCCGAGAGAACATCCGCCGTCCTGAGCCGGGCAGCCGACTCGCGCGCTCGCCGGAGTCCCCGCGGGCGGCCGTGTCGGCGAGCGTCGCATCGAGCTCAGGGGCGGCGTCGACCATGCTCGAATCCTGGTGCAGCATAGTTGTCAGAATGCCCGTCCGCGGAGCCGCGCGGAACCCCTGAATCCACTCCCGGGAACCAGACAGGGTCTTGATCCGGTAGGGTGGTTCTCCCCGCACCGGTCCAGAGGAAATGGGGATGCCCGCGTGATCGATCTTCGTCAGCTCCAGGCGCTCAGCGCCGTCGCCGCAGAGGGCTCCGTGGCCAGGGCCGCGACTCGCCTCGGCTGGAGCCAGCCCACGGTGGACTACCATCTGCGCAACCTCGACCGGCTGGTGGGCGCCGACCTCACGACGCG
>JAPSIU010000344.1 GCA_031178565.1 Leucobacter sp.
AGTTCAGGATCGAGGTGATGACGAGGCCCACGACGCCGATCGGCTGCACGATGATGAGCGGCGAGAGCGACAGCGAGCCGATCTGAAAAGCGACCGCGAGGGCGAGGAGCAGCGTTCCGCTCACCCAGGAGGGCCGCTGCAGCAGCCGCTGGAGATGCCGCAGCGAGAGCCCGGCCCCCGCGCTCAGCCCGACGATGCGCTCGACCTTGTTGAGGCCGCGGGACTGGTACTGAGCGCCGAAGGCGAGCAGTGCCGCGCCGACCAGCGCGAGCGGGATCCCGAGGAACTGCTTCGGATCGAGCGAGGTGACCTCTTCGAGGCCGGGCGCGAGGCTCAGGGCCTCGAAGCTCAGGGCCGCGTGAAGCAGTGTCGGATGCACGGGACCACGTTACCCCGGATCGCCGCTCCGGACGGGCCGCCGCCCGGGTTCGCGTGAAAGCGGGCGCGGAGACTACCCTCGGCCCCGCATGAGCTCGACGAGGCGGGCTGCGGCTCGCGGCACCTCGTCGTTGACGATGATCTCGTCGAACTCCTCGGCCGCCGCGAGCTCGACCCTGGCGGTCTCCAGGCGGCGCGTCCGCTCCTCCTGGTCTTCCGTACCCCGGCCCACGAGCCGGTTCACCAGCTCGTCCCAGCTCGGCGGAGCGAGGAACACGAGTCTCGCCTCGGGCATGCTCGCCCGCACCTGGCGGGCTCCCTGCAGGTCGATCTCGAGCAGCACGGGCTCGCCGCGCTCTGCAGCCTCGAGCACCGGGCCGCGGGGCGTCCCGTAGCGGTACTTGTTGTGCACGGTGGCCCACTCGAGCAGTTCGTCTGAGGCGAGCATCCGGTCGAAGCCCTCGTCGTCGACGAAGAAGTAGTGCTTGCCGTTCTCCTCACCCGGCCGGGGCGCCCTCGTCGTCGCCGAGACTGACAGCCTGACGTCGGGGAAGTGCTCCCGAATGTAGGCCGCCACCGTGCCCTTGCCGACCGCGGTCGGACCGGCGAGGACCGTCAGCGGTGGACGGGAGTCCGAGACGACAGTGCCCAGCCGCTCACGGACGAACGACTCGAGCTTCTCGCGCTGCAGCTTGCCGAGTCCGCCCAGCCGCTTGCGCTCGGAGATCCCCAGGTCCTCGCGCACCCGCTCGGCCTTCACCGAACCGATCGCGGGGAACGAGAGCAGGAAGTCCGTGATGCGCAGCGTCGCAGCGGGGCTCCCCGGGATCAACGACTGCTCGAGCGCCTTCAGCGGTGAGATCTCACCGCTGCGCAGACGGCGTTTCAGCTCTGCCCGCGCCTGTCGCGCGGCGATCGCCGCCCGGTTCGCCGCGAGCCGATCGACCTCGGGCATGGCGGGCTGCGCCATCTCCTGGGTAGTGCTCATCGTCGTCGTCCTCCTTCATGGTCCAGCATGCACGCTACACGCGCCGCTCCTCGAGTGCCACAGCCACGGACTCGGCGCGCGAGCGCACCCGGTCCGCGAGGCCCTCGGCCCCTCCCACGAGGATACTTCGGGATTCGTTCGCGAGCAGCGCGTGGCCGATCCCGCCGAAGATCGCCCCCGCATCCTCGATCCGGGCGCCCTGGTGCCCGAAACCCGGGGCGAGGACCGGGAGAGCGGGTCCCCGCTCGCGCTCGCCGGTGTCGATCCCGAACGCCGTCAGGTCGAGTGTGGCGCCCAGCACGACGCCGACGGATCCGACGGGCCCGGTCCGCTCCGCCGCGTTCCAGGCGAGGGCGTCGTCCACCATTGCGGCGGCGACGCTGCGGCCGTCCTCGCGACGGGAGAGCTGCACCTCGCGAGCCTCGGGGTTCGAGGTCGCGGCGAGCACGAACAAGCCCTTCCCGTGCCGGCGCACGTGCCGGAACGCCCCCTCGAGGGTGCCGAATCCCTGATAGGCCGCGACCGTCATGGCGTCGGCCTCGAGCGGGGATCCCGGGGTGAGCCAGGCGTCGGCGTAGGCGGCGAAGCTGGATCCGATGTCCCCGCGCTTCACATCCGCGACCACGAGCAGTCCGGCGTCTCGCGCGTCGGCGAGCACCCGCTCGAGCGCCGCGAACCCGGTCGCGCCGAAGCGCTCGAAGAAGGCGACCTGCGGTTTCACGCACGCGGCGACACCGGCCGCTGCAGCGACCACCTCGCGCCCCATGCGCTCGGCCCCGGCCGCGTCGTCGCCGAGTCCCCAGTCTGAGAGGAGCGGGGCGTGCGGATCGATTCCGGCGCAGAGGTGCCGGCTCGCGGCGAACTCAGTCGCGAGCCGGTCGCCGAAGGAGGGCGAGCTCATCGCGCCGCGGCCTCCCGAGCGCTCGAGCGCTCCTTCGCGTACTCCTGCAGCGATTCACCTCGAAACCGCTCTTCTGAGCGGAGACCGCCCCGACCGCGGCCGAGAGCTCCGAGATCGTGGTGAAGATCGGCTTGTCCGCCGCGACCGCCGCCGCGCGGATCTCGTAGCCGTCGGCGCGCGCGGAGCTGCCGGAGGGCGTGTTGACGATCATGTCGATCTCGCCGCGGTTGATGAGGTCCACGATGGTGTCCCCCTCGGCGTGAGCCGAGTGCTTGCGCGCCACCTCGGACGAGATGCCGTTGCGCGCCAGCACCACCTGGGTGCCCTGCGTCGCGAGGAGCCGGTAGCCCAGCTCCTGCAGGCGCAGCGCCGGCAGCACGACCGCGCGCTTGTCGCGGTCCGCCACCGAGAGGAACACGGTGCCGGAGGTCGGCAGCTCGCTGCCCGCCGCGGACTGGCTCTTCGCGAAGGCGGTCGGGAAGTCGCGATCCATGCCCATGACCTCGCCCGTCGAGCGCATCTCGGGTCCGAGCAGCGAGTCTACGACGAGCCCCTCGTGCGTGCGGAAGCGCTTGAAGGGAAGCACGGCCTCCTTCACCGCGATGGGCGCGTCGATCGGGGCGCGCGAGCCGTCGCGCTCCGGCAGGAGACCGGAGTCGATGAGCTGCTGGATCGTCTCCCCCGCCATGATCCGTGAGGCCGCCTTCGCGAGCGGGATCCCGAGCGCCTTCGACACGAACGGCACGGTGCGGGAGGCCCGCGGATTGGCCTCGAGCACGTAGAGCACCCCCTGGCCGATCGCGAACTGCACGTTGAGCAGCCCGCGCACGCCGATCCCCTCGGCGATTCCGAGGGTCGCCTCGCGGACCGCGCCGATCTGGTCGTGACCGAGCGTCACGGGAGGCAGGGTGCAGCTCGAGTCACCCGAGTGCACCCCCG
>JAPSIU010000345.1 GCA_031178565.1 Leucobacter sp.
CGCACGCGAAGTACGCCTGCAGCCCGGACATGAGGGTTTCGCGTTCCCAGAGCGGTGCGAAGAGCGAACGAGCCCAGTCGATCATCGCGTCGAGACCGACCTCGGAGAAGAGGCGAAGTGCGTAGTCGAAGTTCTCCGAGGCTATGAACGACCGGGGCGCCAGAGACATGGAATCGATGCGCAGAGCGAGAACCCCGTCCTGGTAGGAAGCGGAGACATCTGCGACGGAATGCACGCTGCGCCCCACCCCGCAGCGGGCATCGGCCAGCCGCGCGCTCGCTGCCGACAGGACGCGCTTGAGTTCGCCGATGCCCGTCTGCACCAGGGCGACCAGCGCCTGATCCTTCTCCGTGATGAGGTTCCGCAGGCCGGCGGTGTCGAGGATCTGCTTGAACTCCGGCTCGAGCTGTTTGAGGTGCCTGCGAGCGGTCGGGGCATGGGTCGGCCTCGGAACGAGGACGACCACGTGGAGATCCTCCTTGAACGCGATGCCGCTGCCGAGCAGCTTGCCCTGCAGCTCCGCATCCTGCCGCTGAGGGCGGAAGGCGAGCGCCTCGTTCAGCAGCGCGGCGCTCACGGCGCGTTCCTGCTCGTGGGTCGCGCTGCGGAGGAAGAGGATCGTGTCGAACAGCGGGGCCGCGAGCTGGAGCGCGGCGAGCTGCAGGCTCTCGAATCGATGGGGTGCGGGTACGAGGCCGATCAGCCATCCGGATCCCTCTCCGGTCGCAGTCGGCATCCTCACCTTGATAGCGGCCCCGCTCCACTGGTCGGTCTTGACGCGCACGTGCGGAGCGACGTTCCCCTCGAGCGCCGGAATGACGTGCGACATCGGAAGCGGCCCCGAGCTCGCATGGATGCGCCTCGCATCGTCGATCAGCGCCACGGTTCCACCCAGCTGGCGGCTCACCCGTCTGAAGAGATCATGCAGCGGATCCGCGTGCGTCAGAGCGAGGTTGAACTTCGTCTGAATGGCGGCGAGTCTTCGCGCGGTCGCGGCCTCTGCCGGGTCGGTCCACCGGGAGAACGCCGCGATGAAGCCGGTCGCTCGGAATCCCGGGGGAGCGCTGATCACCGGGGGATCGTTCCGACCGATGTCGCGGGAGGCAACCTCATCCTCCCCCGCGATCAGCAGTGTCGGAACCGGCTGAGGCCAGGCCTCGAGCGCGTCTCGCAGCCGCTGTCGATCTCCCGCGCTGACAACGAGGATCGTGTCCGCGGGGGGTGACTCGTCGGAGACCTCCTCGAACAGTGCGATGCTCGACACCGGCCTGCTGCGGTCCCAAGGACCGACCGGAACGAGTCCAAATTCGCCTCCGAGCGTACGGAGCATGTCGGCAACTGTGATCGTTTCATTCGCTTCGGACACGTCGTTCCTCCCGAACTCCTCTTGGATAGCGTCACAGTACCGTTGGTAGATCTACGGTGAAATTGGAGAATTTCTCGAAAACTCACCGTTGATTTGGTATTCCGGAACATACAGGATGGGTGCTCCAACCACCACTCGTCGCCTCGCGACGGTGCAGACCCAAGCTGATAGGGGGAGCCACATGTCTGAGGAGACACTGGCATCGGCCGATATTGTCGTCGTGGGTGCGGGGATCGTCGGTCTCTGCGCCGCATGGGAACTCTCGAAGCGCGGGTTCGACGTCGTCGTCGTGGAGCAGCGCTTCGCGGGCTTCGGTGCGACGAGTCGGAACCCCGGGGCTCTGTGGGTGCAGACGAAGCGCACCGGGCCGGAACTTGATCTCGCCCGAGCAGGGCTTGCGAAGTATCACGAGTACCTCGATGAACTCGGCGACGTCTTCGGCTTCAGCCAGAAGGGCGGCATCATCTTCGCCGAGGACGACGCGGGTGCCGAACGTCTGGAGCAGTATCGAAGCGAGCGCGAGGCCTCAGGGTTCGAAGTCGGTCTGCTGCGGGGAGACGAGCTCCGTCGCGCATCGAGCATCATGCCGAACGGAGCGGTTTCCGGGGTCTTCTGCGAGGAGGACGCTCAGATCGATTCGCACCAGTTCCTGACCGCTCTCACCGCGGCGTGCACGAGGCGCGGTATTCAGATCTTCGAGCACACGCCCGTGCTTTCGACGGTCAGGTCGGGCGAACAGGTGATCGGGGTGCAGACGCTGCGGGGCAGGGTGGACGCCGGAGGAGTCGTCTGGGCGACGGGGGCCTGGGCCACGAACCTGAAGCTGGAGGGCATCGTGGTGCCCATGCGCACGATCCGATACGGGCAGGCGATGACACAGCGGGTGCCGGGGGAGATCGGCCCGATCATGCGCGGTCTGCGAGGCGCCTACGCAGTCGGCGCGCTGGAACCCTTCACGGACTCGGGTGCATCGATCTCGGAGGACGGCGAGCTGCTGGGGTACGACGACACCCTCGTGCAGAATCGAGGCGGGTCGATCTACATCGGGCACAGCATAGACGGCCTCGACTCGCTGAACCCCCACATCACGCTCGACGCGTCCCGGGCCATGCTGAACATCGCGGGAGACCGGTTCTCCCGATTCGGCGGGCTGGGGATCACGGGGCTCTGGGCCGGTTTGGCGTGCCTCACGGCTGACGGCCTGCCGCTCGTTGACCGCAGCGACGGCGTGTTCGTCAACGTCGGACACGCGTGGGGCATTTTGAGCGCGCCGATCTGCGGTCAGCTAACGGCCGAACTCATCTCCGGCGAGCGCTCCGAACTGCTGAGCGCCCTGTCGCTGAGCCGCGGGTCGCTCGGCGGCTACTGACGGCGGTTCGTGCGAGGAACGAACGGCGGCCGGGGGAATCGGTAATCTCCCAGTCCTGTCAGTCTGCGGCCCGGGCTATCTTCGGGGTGTTCCTGTTCGCCGCCCGCTCATCGAGAGCGCGCAACATCCTCGAGGAGAGATCCCATGTCGACACTGCGAGTCGCGACGACCCAGTTCGAGCTCCGCGCCGAGGGCAGCGTCGAGCAGCTGATCGATCACATGGAGACGCTGACCGTGCGCGCCGCGGAGGGCGGTGCTGAGCTCGTCGTATTCCCCGAACTCGTCGACACCGGGCTGCTCGGTGCCGTTTCCGGAGCGCCGGTGGCCTCCACCGATCTGCGCGAGCATTACTGGAGCACGCTGCCGAGCTTCACCGAGCGGATCGTCTCCGCGATCCGAGAGCTCTCGATCCGGCACGATATCGATGTTCTCGGCGGCAGTCTGATGCGGATCGACGAGGA
>JAPSIU010000054.1 GCA_031178565.1 Leucobacter sp.
GAGACGCTGCGCGAGAGCGGCGTCTCGACATCCGCGTTCACGGCTTCCAGGAGCGACTCATTATCCTTGCCGATCGGGAAGCACACCTGTCCGGGTTCCACGCTCGTGGCCACACGCTCATCGGGCTCGAGAACTTCCACGTCCCACGCGCCCCCGTTCTGCTCGTTCGCGTAGGTGGCGGAGCCGAACGAGTCGCTCAGCGCATCGATGCGGCCGGCCTTCATGTCCTCGTACATCGCCGTGGGGTTGGGGAAGATCCGCAGATTGTCTCCGAAGATCTCCTTGAACTCAGCCATCCAGTTGTACCCGTCGGGCATTCCGACGACGAGGTCCTCCTCGAGCAGCTCGGAGATGGAATCGGCACCGGAGGTCGACACGACAGCGAGCTGATCCCCGTAGACCGGCCCCGCAAGGTTCAGCACCTCGGCTCGCGCCGCCGTGCAGTACCAGTTGCCCGCCGCCATATCGGTGCGGCCGTTCTGAACGGACTGCACGACCGATCCCGAATCGAGCGGTTGACCGACCAGGTCGAGGCACTCCATCTCGGCGACGGCGCCCAAGATCTCCCCCTCGAGGCCCTTGAGTTCCTTCCCCTCAGCCACGAGGAACGGCGGGAGCGTGTAGGTCGCAACGGTCAGGGTGCCGTCGACCACGGTCTCGAGATCCGGGTGGGCTGGCGTGCAGTCACCGGCGCCGCCGGCATCGGCCCCATCGCCGGTGCTGCAGCCCGCGAGACTCCCGGCGCCCAGGAGGGCCACCGCTGCAATGTATCCCAGCTTGCGCATGGTGTTTTCCTTTCATTTGGTGGAGCGTTACTGCTACAGGTGCCGTGACAGGCGTCGCTCGAGTCGTTCGACCACCGCCGACGCGGAGATCGTGATGATGCCGTACATGACGCCGGCAATGACGAAGAGGTTGAAGTAGTGGAACGTCGAGCCGGCGATCGAGCGCGCCTGAGACATGAGCTCGGGGACGGCGATGGTGGAGGTGAGCGTCGTCGCCTGGAACATGAGGACGCAGAAGCTCACCAGAGCCGGCAGTGCGATTCGCATGCCCTGCGGGATCACCACGTCCCACATCACCCAGGCCTGCTTGATGCCCAGTGCCTGAGCGGCCTCGACCTCGCCCTCCGGAACCGCCTGCAGCCCTCCTCGGATGATCTCGCTCGTGTACGAGGCTGTCGTGAGGCCGAGCGCGATCCCCGCGGAGAGGAACGCAGACAGGGTCACCGGGAGTCCGTAGTAGACGATCTGCAGGAGCACAAGCGCCGGAGTTCCCCGGCCGATCTCCACGAACGCGACGGCGATTCCCCGCGCCACTCGGCGCTTCGACATCATGGCCATCGCGAGCAGGAGTCCTCCCGGCAATCCCAGCAGGAACGTCAGCGCGGCGAGACGAACGCTGATCCAGAGCCCTCCGGCCAGCTGCGGCCAGTACGTCAAGAAGTCTTCGACGATACCCATCTACCTCACCACCTTGCTCCGGAGTCGCGCGTCCAGCTTCCTCGTCGCCCAGGCCGAGGGGATCGTCATCATGAGGTAGTAGGCCCCAGCGATGAAGAAGGGTGTGGCGGAGCTCATCGTCGCAGACATCGAGGTCGCGTAGTACGTGATCTCGAAGACGCCGATCGTCGAGACCAGCGAGGAGTCCTTCAGCAGACCGATCGCGTAGTTCGCGCTGGCCGGCGTGGCGACCCGCACGACCTGAGGCGTGATCACGAACCGCACAGTGTCGCGCCTCGCGAGACCGAGGGCCGACCCCGCCTCCCACTGGTCCTTATTGATGGCCGTCAGCGATCCACGATAGATCTCTGCCATGTACGCGGACGACACCAGGCTCAACGCGATCACCGCGGAGACGGCCGAGGTGAAGACGCGCCCGAGGGAGGGATCGAACTGGGTCGGCCCGTTGTAGATCAGGAACAGCCACACGAGCAGCGGAATGCCGCGCACCACCTCGATGAACGCCCGCCCGATCCACCGCAGAGGCGCGATCTTCGAGATGCGCAGGAGGAGCACCGGCACCCCGAGCACCGCCCCGCCGACAAAACCGACCACGGTCATCTGCAGCGTCGTGAGAATCCCGTTCGCGACGCCCGCCCACATCTCCGCGTTCATGTCCGGTCCAGCACCGCCCTGAGGAATCCCCGCGTGCGCGGGTGCTGGGGGTCCGTGAAGATCTCTTGCGGGTCGCCCTCCTCGATGATGTCGCCGTCTCCCATAACGATGAGGTGGTCGCTGACGTCGCGCGCGAACTGCATCTCGTGGGTGACCACCGCCATCGTCATGCCCTCCTCCGCGAGTTCCCGCATGACCTTCAGAACCTCCAGGCCCACCTCGGGATCGAGGGCGGACGTCGGTTCGTCGAAGAGCATCACCCGGGGGTCGAGTGCGAGCGCCCGTGCAATCGCGATCCGCTGCTGCTGTCCGCCCGAGCAGCGCGCAGGGTACTCGTCGGCTTTATCCGCGAGGCCGACGCGGTCCAGAAGCTGCCGCGCTCGTTCCTCCGCCTCCGCCCTGTTCCGACCCAGCACTCGCTGCTGCGGGAGGACGACGTTCTTCAGGGCGGACATATGCGGGAA
Organism: Leucobacter sp.; assembly: GCA_031178565.1. Taxonomy (GTDB): domain Bacteria; phylum Actinomycetota; class Actinomycetes; order Actinomycetales; family Microbacteriaceae; genus Leucobacter. The sequence continues at coordinate 2,582 of JAPSIU010000054.1, forward strand.
GAGGTTGAACGACTGGAACACCATGCCGACGCGGGACCGGAGATCGGCGAGCTCCTTGCCGGTGACCTGGCGCTCCGTATCAATCCTCACCCCGTCGACGCTGATGACCCCGGCCGTCGGTCTCTCCAGCAGGTTGATGCACCGGAGCAGCGTGCTCTTGCCCGCACCGCTCGGCCCGATGAGGGCGGCGACCTGCCCTTGCTGGATGTCCAGGGAGATCTTCTTCAGGACCACGTGGTCGCCGAAGCGCTTCTCGACATCCACGAGTTGAATTGCAGGATCCACGTTGACGCTCATTCCATGAGATTCACGACGATGGGAACTTCGGATGACCAACAGCCTTCCAACTCGGCGGGCGGATGGAACTTGGAGACATTCCAACTCGCAGCTCGTTCTTCAGAAGATTTCCACCGGGCCCGGCCAATGACCTTTACTGGGGCGGCATCAGCGGTATTCCGAACGCGACTGCGGCGGCTTGTGATTCGAACAATCCGCGCTCGCCCGATGGGCAGCCAAGCTAGAACACACCTTCATCTCCGGCTCGAACACGGTCACCCGAGTTCGTTCCTCGCGACTTGCGATAACAGCCGGACGCTTCCGAGGAGACCAACTTATGAAAATCAGCAGTATCTCCCTCTTCGCTTTCGATCTGCCGCTTCGCGAGGTGCAATCGTTGTCGCGAGGACGCAGGTTCGACCGATTCGGGGCAACAGTCATCAGGATCGATACCGACGAAGGTGTGAGCGGCTGGGGCGAGGTGACCCCCTGGGGCTCTTCATACCTGGCGGCCTTTCCGGGCGGCGTCCGTCAGGCGGTCTGCGACATGGCACCTGCACTGCTCGGCGAGGACCCTCGTTTTCCCGAAGCCGTCTATCGCGTCATGGACCGCGAACTCGCCGGTCACGTCTATGCGAAGGCGCTGGTCGATTTCGCGGTGTGGGATATCGCCGGTAAGTGGACGGGTCTCCCCATTCATGCCCTGCTCGGCGGCGCGCAGAACGCTGCACCGCACCTGTCGGCCGCTCTGCACCTCGACGCTCCCGAGGCCATGCTCGCCGCGCGCGACCGTTACCGGACCGCGGGGGTCGGGACGTTCTCGGTGAAGATGGGCCAGGGGATCCAGCTCGACAGCGAGGTCATCGAGCAGTTCCAGACGACGAAGCTACCGCACGAGACGAATGTATTCGACGCGAACGGCGGCTGGAGTAGAGCGGAAGCCGTCACGATCATGCAACGTGCGCATGCCGCAGACTTCATGGTCGAACAGCCGTGCTCGACATACGAGTCAACCCTGAGCGTGAGACGGAAGACCAGTCAGCCGATCTCGCTGGACGAGTGCATGACCGATGTTCAGGTGCTGGTGCGCGCCATCGAGGAACACGCTTGCGAGGCTGTCAACATCAAGCTCGCCCGTGTCGGTGGCTACACCAAGGCACGCCAGATCCGGGACCTGCTCCTGGCCTACGATCTTCAGATGTACGTGATGTGCATGGGCGGGACGGCACTGAGCGACACGATATCCGCCAATTTCGCGCGCACTGTGCCGCTCGATCGCCTCGTGGGCGCGTGGGCCTCCCAGGAGTACGTCACCCTCGATATCTGCCCCGGTCAGGGAGCACGTCCCGAGAACGGCTTCCTGGTATCGCCCGATCTTGCAGGCCTCGGAGTAGCCCCCGACACGACGGCGATGGGTCCGCCTTTCGCGGTGTTCGAGTGATCGGGGATCCTGCCAAGAGCGACACGCGAGCGAACCGTTCTCAGGCGTGACGAGCGCCGATCACTCGCCATCGCGGGAGGCGAGCGTCACCTCGGCACGACCGGCAGCCTCGACGACCTGGGGATCCGCGATGTCGAGCTCGACGTCGGTTCCCGCGGTGTAAGGGATGTACGGGAGTGGGAGCTCCTCGGGATCCAGATCGGCGTGCTGCTCCTGCGAGTCGACGATCAGAGCGGCCTCCTTCGGCGTGCGCACGTTGGGCATCGATCCATTGAGGGGGCGCCGGCTCGTCTCCCTGATTCCCAGGACGGAGAGCAGGCCGAGAGCACAGGCGGCCACGAGATAGAACGCCGGCATGAGCACGTTTCCCGTCGCCGCGACGAGTGCGCCGACGACGAGGGGCGCGGTCCCGCCGAGGGCGGCGTTGCCGACGTTGTACGCCAGACCGAGCGAGGTGTTGCGGTCTTCCGTCGGGAACTGCTCGGGGAGCGTCGACGCATAGCTCTGAGAGAAGATCGCGGAAGCGACCATCACGAAGAGAGCCCCGAACATGGCGAGCCACACCGTCCCGGTTCCCATGAGGAGGAAGGCTGGGATCGCGCAGACGATACCGATGAGGCCGCCCGCGGCCAGGACGCGCCTGCGTCCCAGCCGGTCGCCGAGTCGTCCGGCAAGGATCGTGAAGAAGATCGCCGCGAGGTAGAGCGGGAACAGCACCAGGTTGGAGAGCGCCGGCTCGAAGCCGAGCGTCTGGCTCAGGTACGTCGGTACGTACGTGAACATCGTGTAGGCGATGACGTTACCGGCGGCGGCGATCCCGATCACGGGAAGCAACGAGCGCCACCGGCTGCGCACCACTGCGAGCACGCTCTTGTTGGCCGCGACTTCGTGCAGCTTCTCCTCGAGCTGCTCCCGGTCGTGGAGCACCGCCGAGAACGCGGGAGACTCCTCGACGCGGTAGCGAATGTAGAGCGCGATCGCGGTCATGGGGAGGGAGATCAAGAACGGGATGCGCCATCCCCAGCTTTGCATGAATTCCGGGGACGTCGTCAACTGCAGCACACCGACGAGGCCGGCGCCCAGCGCGAAGCCGACGTAGATCATCGAAGCGAGGATGCCCGTGTATCGCCCGCGCTCGGTATCGGGCGCGAACTCGCTCAGGAACGTCGCCGCACTGGTGTACTCGCCGCTCGCCGAGAAGCCCTGGAGCAGCCGCATCGTCACCAGCAGGATCGGCGCCCACGCGCCGATCACCGCGTACCCCGGCAGCATCCCGGTCGCGAGGGTCACGACGGACATCATCATGAGCGTGATCGTGAGCACGCGGCGGCGGCCGATCCGGTCGCCCAGCCAGCCGAAGAAGACGCCGCCGAGCGGTCGCGCGATGAACGTCACGGCGAAGGTGCCGAAGAGATAGAGGGACTGCACGACGGAGTTCGCCTCGGGCAGGAAGACCGGCCCCATCACCGTGATCAAGAATCCGAAGACACCGAACTCGTACCACTCGATGACATTGCCGACTGCGGAGCCTCGGAGTGCCCGGGCGAGGCGCTCGGGGTGGACGATGCGGACGTCGGAGACCCGAAGCTGACGCTTGCGGAACTCGATCGGACCTGCGCTGATGGTGCGCGCCGTGACGCTCATATACTCAGATGCTCCTTTGCTCCAGTGCGGCGAGAGGCGCGGACTCGAGATTCTCCCTGCGCTCTCGCCCCCGTTCGCCACGGGGGCTGTCGTGACGAACTCAGTCTTGAGCGGAATCACCTCGACGACGATTGGAAGTGTTACGATCCCGGACAGCGCGAGTCGTGAGACTGATAAGCCGGACTCTCAGAGCCGGATCCGCTTCTGCAACGGCAGCCGGCGCGCTCCGAGCAGCGGTCACCGCGAAACCCATGCATTCACGGCGGTTTCGCCCCTATTCTTCAGCGCCCTCGCCCTCGCCCTCGCCCTCGCCCTCGCCCTCGCGCCGCTCCCGCGCCTGCCTGCGAAGACGCTCCCACTCGGCGAGGCGTTCTCCGATCGATCGCTCGTAGCCGTTCCGGGTCGGTCGGTAGATCTTCTCGCGATCCATGCCCTCGGGGAAGTAGTCGGCGCCGGAGAAGCCGGCCGCGGTGTCGGGATCGTAGCGGTAGCCCTCGCCGTAGCCGAGATCCTTCATCAACCGCGTCGGCGCGTTGAGAATGTGCGCGGGAGGCATCAGCGAGCCGGCGCGCTTCGCGAGCTTCCGAGCCGCTCCGAACCCGCGGTACACGGCGACGGACTTCGGCGCCGTCGCGAGGTACACGACTGCCTGGGCGATCGCGAGCTCGCCCTCGGGCGAGCCGAGGCGTTCGTAGACGTCCCAGGCGGCCAGCGCCTGGTGGACCGCCTCCGGGTCCGCGATCGCGATGTCCTCGTTGGCGAACCGCACCAGCCGCCTCGCGATGTAGAGCGGATCCTCGCCCCCGTCGAGCATCCGGGCCAGCCAGTACAGCGCGGCGTCGGGATCCGACCCGCGCATGGACTTGTGCAGCGCCGAGATGAGGTTGTAGTGGCCCTCCTGCGACTTGTCGTACAGCGGGGCGCGCTGCTGAACGAGCCTCGCGAGGCCCGCGACGTCCAGGGGCTCGGTCACCGTTCGCAGCTGCTCGACGAGATTGAGCAGGTAGCGGCCGTCGCCGTCCGCCATCGCGATGAGCGCCTGCCGCGCCGTATCCGTCAGCGGCAGGGGCTTGCCGATGGCCTCCTCGGCGCGCGACGCGAGCGTGCTGAGCGCCCGCTCGTCGAGGCGGTTGAGCACGAACACCTGGCACCGGGAGAGCAGGGCGCCGTTGAGTTCGAAGCTCGGGTTCTCGGTGGTGGCCCCGACGAGCACGATCGTGCCGTCCTCGACGTACGGCAGGAACGAATCCTGCTGGGCGCGGTTGAAGCGGTGGATCTCGTCGACGAAGAGGAGCGTGCCCTTGCCGACCTCTCGCCGCTTCTGCGCGGCCAGGAACACCTTCCGCAGATCTGCGACGCCGGAGAACGTCGCCGACAGCGGCTCGAATGCCAAGTCGGTGCTCTCGGCGAGCAGACGGGCGATGGTGGTCTTCCCGCAGCCGGGCGGGCCCCACAGCACCATCGACACGAGCCGCTGTTCGGCGACCATTCGGCCGATCGGCCCGTCGGGCCCGATCAGAGACTCCTGTCCGACGACATCGTGCAGCGCCCGGGGCCGGAGGCGATCCGCGAGCGGGCGGCCGGAGTCGTCCGGCTCGAACAGCGAGGGCTGCGTTCCGGTCGGGCTCACGTCCGGCTCCTTCCCCGGTGCGCCTCTCGGGTCGGTGCGCTGTTCATGGGCCTGCTTTCGTCGGATCCGCCCGGCGGTTCGATACCGAAGCACGAGCGCTGGTATCTCCCCAGTATCCAGGGGCACGATTCGACCCGCAACGGCAGTCGGCTCACCGGTGGCGCCAGGCGCTACTCGTCGAGCAGCTCGGCCTCGATCACGTCGTCGTCCGCGTCACCCGGTCCGGCGAACGAGGTCGGCGCCGCCATCCGCGCGAGGGCGAGCCCGTCGCCGTCGCCCGCCAGCTCGACCCGCACGGCATCTCCGTCGCGCACCTCTCCGCCGAGGATCGCCCGCGCCAGACGGTCGTCGATCTCCTTCTGCATCAGGCGGCGCAGCGGCCGGGCGCCGTAGATGGGGTCGTAGCCGCGAGCCGCGAGCCAACTGCGAGCCTCGGGGGTCACCGCGAGCGTGAGGCGCCGCTCGGAGAGGCGCGCCTGCAGCCGATCGATCGACAGCTCGACGATCTGCGCGAGATCGCTCTCGGAGAGCGGGCGGAAGATCACCATCTCGTCGAGCCGGTTGATGAACTCGGGCTTGAACGCGCGCCGCACCGTCTCCCGGACCGCGCTCTCCTTCTCACCCCAGGGCATGTCGGGGTCGATGAGATACTGCGAACCGAGGTTCGAGGTGAGGATCAGGATCACGTTGCGGAAGTCGACCGTGCGGCCCTGGCCGTCGGTCAGGCGCCCGTCGTCGAGCACCTGCAGCAGCACATCGAACACCTCGGGGTGCGCCTTCTCGACCTCGTCGAGCAGCACGACCGAGTAGGGGCGCCGCCGCACGGCCTCGGTGAGTTGGCCGCCCTGCTCGTAGCCGATGTACCCCGGAGGGGCGCCGACGAGGCGCGACACCGAGTGCTTCTCCCCGTACTCCGACATGTCGATCCGCACCATGGCGCGCTCGTCGTCGAAGAGGAACTCCGCGAGCGCCTTCGCGAGCTCGGTCTTGCCGACGCCGGTCGGGCCGAGGAACAGGAAGGAGCCGGTGGGCCGGTTCGGATCCGCGATCCCCGCCCGCGTTCGCCGCACGGCATCCGCGACCGCGGTCACGGCCTCGTTCTGCCCGATGAGCCGCTTGCCGAGCTCGCTCTCGAGCGCGAGCAGCTTCTCGGTCTCGCCCTGCAGCAGGCGCCCGACCGGGATCCCGGTCCACGCAGCGACCACCCCCGCGATGTCCTCGTCGGTCACCTGATCATTCACCATGCGGGGCTCACCGCCCTCGCCCTCGGCCTCGGCGTTCTCCGCCTCGGTCAACTGCTTCTGGATCACGGGGATCTCGCCGTAGAGCAGCTTCGACGCCTTCTCCAGCTTGCCCTCGCGCTGGGCGACCTCGGCCTCCATGCGCAGCTGATCCAGTTTCTCGCGCAGCTCGCCGACCCGGTTCAACGAGGATCGCTCGCGCTCCCAGCGCACCTCGAGAGCATCGAGCTCCGACTGCCGCTCCGCGAGGTCGGAGCGCAGCTTCGCGAGGCGCTCCTTCGAAGCCTCGTCCTTCTCCTTCTTGAGCGCGAGCTCCTCGAGCCTCATGCGATCCACCACCCGGCGCAGCTCGTCGATCTCGACCGGGGCCGAGTCGATCTCCATGCGCAGACGCGAGGCCGCCTCGTCGATCAGGTCGATCGCCTTGTCGGGCAACTGACGCGCGGTGATGTACCGGTTCGACAGGCTCGCCGCTGCGACGAGCGCCGAGTCGGCGATCGTCACCTTGTGGTGCGCCTCGTACCGCTCCTTGAGCCCGCGCAGGATCGCGACCGTGTCCTCGACCGACGGCTCGCCGACATACACCTGCTGGAAGCGGCGCTCGAGCGCGGCGTCCTTCTCGATGTACTCGCGGTACTCGTCGAGTGTGGTCGCCCCGATGAGCCGCAGCTCGCCGCGCGCGAGCATCGGCTTCAGCATCTGCGATGCAGCGACCGAGGACTCCCCGCCGCCGGCCCCCATGAGCGTGTGCAGCTCGTCGATGAAGGTGATGAACTTGCCGTCGGAGTCCTTGATCTCCTGCAGCACGGCCTTCATGCGCTCCTCGAACTCGCCGCGGTACTTGGCGCCCGCGATGAGCGCGGAGAGGTCGAGCGAGATCAGCTCCTTGTCCTTGAGCGACTCGGCGACATCGCCCGCGATGATGCGCTGGGCCAGTCCCTCGACCACGGCCGTCTTGCCGACGCCCGGTTCGCCGATCAGCACGGGGTTGTTCTTCGTGCGCCGGGTGAGCACCTGGCTCACGCGGCGGATCTCGGAATCCCGGCCGATCACCGGATCCAGCTTGCCCGACCGGGCGACTTCCGTGAGGTTGACCCCGAACTGCTCGAGGGCCGACTGTTCGCCTTCGCCCCGGGCGGGCTGCCAGTTTGCCTGCATGCGCTTCCTCTCGTTCAGCAAACTTGAGTGATGATGACTCAAGTTTACTGCAGCCCCCCGCTTTCCGCTAGGGACGCGCGCCGATGATCTTCCGAATGACCCTCTGCACGGCACCGGAGAGCACCATCACCAGCAGTGCGTAGTAGCCGACGGCCGGGATCAGCAGCGTCGCGGCGAGCGCGACCGCAAACAGCAGCGCCAGCGAGATATCGACGGCGAGACCGGACAGCGATTCGCCTCGGTCCATCCGGTGCAGGGCGGGGTGAGCGCGCAGATACAAGCGCACCAGGAGGGACATCATGGCGGTCAGGATCAGGCTGCCGATGTAGAGCGTCTTCGCCACGGCGTCGCCGTCGTCCATACGCCCAGCGATCGCCGTCGCGACGGGCAGCCACACGATGGTGAGCAACCACCCGGTGAGCAGCCACATGAGTGCCGGCGTGATCCGTTCGACGCGTTCGAAGAGGCGATGGTGGATCATCCAGAACATCGCGATGAGCACGAAGCTGAGCACGAAGTTCAGCAGCTGCCCGCTGTGCTCCGTGAACCAGGCGAGCGTCCCCTCCCCCGCGTTCGCCACCTCGCCCACGCTGTCTATGAGGGGCAGGATCAGCAGCGTCAGCGCGATGGCGACGACCGCGTCGACGAACGCCTTGAACCGGCCCGCGGCGTAGCCGATCTCGGCACGGGGCTCCGACTCTGCCGACATGACCTCAGTGTAATGTCCGGGGCGCGGACCCGGTTTTCGACGGCCTCTTCCTCTCCGCCTCCCGGTACGATCACCGCTCGAATCAGGATCATGGCATGGATCGAAATGAACAATCCGGTCCGAGCGGTGATCCTGGTCCGAGTCGTGGGCGCTGCGCAAGGGCCACCCGGACGCCAGCGCCCGGATCAAAACCAGTGCGGCAGCTGCGGTAGCTCCTTGGTCGAGCAATGCAGCCCCCGAGTCTCACCGCGCGCGAGCCATCCGGCGATCGCGGCGGCGGTTCCGGACACCTCCGGACCGCCCCGAGCGGAGGAGCGCACGCGACGATCCCCGTCCCGGCCCGCGCTCGTCACGGTGACCGGCACAGCCTCGCCTCGGCGATGCCACGCCGCGAAGACGTCGTCGATGAGACGGTCCAGCACGACGGGTGGCAGGTCGGCGAACGATCCGCCATTCCCGAGATCGACCGCGTGCACCCACACCTCCTTGGCCCGCATCCACGCCGTCTCCCGCGCCGGCACCTCCCGGCCCTGCGAGGTGAGTACCCGGTGGTCCCAGTGCTCGTCCGCGAGGTCCCGCCACTCCACATTCAGGTGGACGGCGGAGTGCTCGACCAGGTGGCGCAGGGCCCGGCAGGGCAACGTCGAACCGAGCACGATCTCGCGCTCCCGCTGTTCCGCCGAGGCGTACATCGGCGTCTCGACGCCGGTGCGCGCCCACTCCACGAGCCGGGTGAGGCCGCGGGCGTTGTATCCCACGTGGGCGATGAGGTGTCGGCGCGTCCATCCCTCGAGTGCGCTCGGCGCGTCGAAGTCGGCGTCGCGCAACTCCTGGAGCCTGCGCAGGAAGTAGGCCGTGCCCTGACGCGCGAGCAGCAGCTCCTGATGCGGCGCGTGCTCGGCATCGTACCGGGCGCCCGCCCCGAGCCGAGCGCGCAGCTCGAGCTGTTCCGGGGTCAACTGCGACTCGGGAGCGCTCACGGCCGCTCCTCGGAGACGACGCGGTTGCGCAGCGTGCCGATGCCGTCGATCGAGATGGAGACCGTGTCACCGTCGGCGAGGTACTCCTGCGGATCCCGGGCGTGCCCCACGCCTCCCGGCGTGCCGGTGAGGATCACGTCGCCCGGACGGAGGGTCGCGATGGTCGAGATGTACGCGACGAGCTGCACGGGATCATGCACGAGGTCGTGCACGTCGCCCCGCTGCTTCTCGCCCCCGTTCACCGCGGTGATGAGGTGCGCTTCCGCTGGGATCTCGTCCGGGGTCGCCAGGACGGGACCGAGCGGCGTCGAGGACTCCCACATCTTGCCCTGCAACCACTCGCGGGTGCGGAACTGCCAGTCGCGCATCGAGACGTCATTCGCGATCGTGTATCCGGCGATCGCCGCGGCCGCGCGCTCCGCGTCGGCACGGCGCACGGTGCTGCCGATCACCACTGCGAGCTCACCCTCCCAGTCGATGCTGCCGCTCTCGGGCGGGAGCGGGATGATGTCGCCAGCGCCGAGGAGGCTGTCCGAGAACTTCGCGAACAGCACGGGGAAGTCGGGCAGCGGCCGCCCCATCTCGAGGATGTGGGCCCGGTAGTTCAGCCCCACGCACACGATCTTGCCGGGGTTCACGACGACGGGGGCGAAATCCAGCTCATCGACGGGGAGGGTGGGCCCTGTGACCCGCGCGACCCGCGCGAGCGCGTCTGAGGCGAGGATCGCACCGACGTCAGCGAATTCCTCGATCACGGTGGCGAGTGCGCCGTCGACGCGGGCGGCGCGGGTGGTTCCGTTGATGCGAATCGTGGCGAGCTTCATCGGTCTTCTCCCTCGATCTGGATTCCCACATGGGCCACG
>JAPSIU010000346.1 GCA_031178565.1 Leucobacter sp.
CTCGACAGGATCCGCAGCAGGCGGGTTCTGTCGCGCAGCCGATTCTCGAAGTAGCTCGGGATCGTGATCGAGTTCCGCGACACCTCCGTGTAGGCGCGCAGACGGGGTGCGACGAGACGCCAGTTGAAATACGCGCCCAGTGTGAGGCCGATCGCGATCCAGGCCTCGATGAGCCCCGCGGCGTAGATGGCCCCGGGCAGGCCCATGATGAGCCATCCCGACATGTCGGACGCGCCCGCGCTGAGCGCCGCGACCCACGGAGGCAGACCGCGTCCGCCGAGCATGTAGTCCTCGTGATTGGTCGTTCTTCGTGCGGCGAAGACGCCGATGAGGATCATCGCGGCGAAGTAGATCCCGAGCGCGATGTAGAGGTAGACGCTATCGGACATCGTTGTCCTCCTAGGGGGTGACGGTGCTGTGGTGAACGGAACGGCTGGCCTGCGGCATGCCTCCACCCTGGCACAGGGTGGAGGCATGCCGCCTAGACCACGCCCTCGGAGATCCGGTTCGGCGTGCCGAAGCGGTGGGCGGTGATCGACACCGCCTGCTCGTGCAGGTGCGGCAGCATCTCCACGCGGCCGGCCGCGACGACCTCGCCGCCGTAGACGGCGACATCGGGCTTGCCGCCGGAGGCCTCGGTGATCGCGGCCACCTCGGCCTCGCGCGACGGGCCGGCGACGACGCGGATCCGCGCGCTCGCGTGAGGGCCCTTCTGCGCGGCGATCCCGCGCACCCGTTCGCGCCAGGCCGCGTCGTCCTCGAACTGGATCCTCACCCCGGCGGCCTGCATCGCTCGGGTGAGCGGCTCGGGCAGCGCCAGCGGCGTGCTGACGGTGAGGTCCCCGTTCGCCCCGAGTCCCGCCGCGATCGCTCGGATCGTGCGATGCAGGGGAGCGTCGGCCGCGATCCGGAGGGTCACCGGCACGGGCAGGTAGCGCAGCAGGTTGCGCTCGACCCCGAGCTGGGAGGCGTCGCGGGCGATCCCGAACTCCTCCTCCCACGCTGCGGCGTCGGTGCCGAGTGCGGCGCGCAGCCACTCGAGCTCGTCCCCGGCGACACCCGCGCGCTGCGCCGCCGTGAGCAGCGGGGCGACGCGGGGGAGCGGCGCCCTGAGCTCCGATGCGACGGGCGCGTCGGCCCAGTCCCCGAGACCGTGCAGGTAGTTCGGGCCACCGGCCTTGGTGCCCGTGCCGATCGCCGACTTCTTCCAGCCGCCGAACGACTGGCGACGCACGATGGCTCCCGTGATGCCGCGGTTGATGTAGAGGTTGCCCGCCTCGATGCGACGCAGCCAGAGCGCCATCTCGTCGCGGTCGAGCGAGTGCAGGCCGCTCGTGAGGCCGTAGTCGATCTCGTTGACCATGTCGATGGCCTCGTCGAGGGTCTCGGCCGTCATGATGCCGAGGATCGGCCCGAAGTACTCCGTGAGGTGGTACTCGGATCCGCGCTTCACGCCGTCGCGCACGCCGGGGCTCCACAGCTTGTTCTCGCCGTTCCGATCGCGGGCGAGTGGGCTGTCGCTCTCGAGCGGCGCGGGCTCGATGAGCCACCGCTCGCACTGACCCAGCGTCGTGAGGCCGCGCAGCAGCTTGCCGCTCGGGGCCGAGATCACGGGGCCCATCTGCGTCTCGAGGTGCTCGGGCGTGCCGACCTTGAGGGAGCGCACCGCGTCGAGCAGCTGCCCGCGGAAGCGCTTCGAGGTGGCGACCGACCCGACGAGGATGACGAGCGACGCCGCCGAGCACTTCTGGCCGGCGTGGCCGAACGCGGACAGCGCGACGTCCTTCGCGGCGAGGTCGAGGTCCGCGTTCGGGGTGACGATGATCGCGTTCTTGCCGCTCGTCTCGGCGAGGATCGGCAGATCCCGGCGGAGCTCGCGGAACGCGACCGCGGTCTCGTACGCGCCGGTCAGGATCAGTCGGTCCACGCGGGGGTCGGCGACCAGCTTCGAGCCGAGCTCGCGGTCGCCGAACTGCACGAGCTGCAGCACGTCGCGGGGCACACCGGCCTCCCACAGCGCCTCCACCATCACGGCGCCGGATCGCGCCGAGGCGGATGCGGGCTTGATGACGACCGCCGACCCCGCTGCCAGGGCGGAGAGCACGCCGCCGGCGGGGATCGCGACGGGGAAGTTCCACGGCGGAATCACGGCCGTGAGCTTCTTGGGCTGGAACACGGCGCCGTCGACCTGCTCGAGCAGCTGACCCAGCATGGCGTAGTAGTTCGCGAAGTCGATCGCCTCGGAGACCTCGGGGTCGCCCTGGTCGAGCGTCTTGCCGCACTCGGAGCCCATGACCTCGAGCAGTCGCGCGCGATTGGCCTCGAGCCGCTCGCCCGCGCGGGTGAGGATACGAGCGCGCTCGTCGGCGCCGAGCGCCTGCCAGCCCGCGGATGCCGCGATCCCTCGCTCGACGACCTCGTTCAGCGACTGCTCACCGTCGATGCGCGCCTCCTCGACGGCGGCGACGCCGAGCGTCGACTCGACCATGCGGTCCGCGATCTCGCGGCCCCAGACGCGGTTGCCCGGGAGATCTGGATCGGTGTCGGGGGTGTTGTCGAACTCGCCCCGGGCGCCGCCGGCCACGAGGGCCTCCACCCGGCCGTCGGCTCCGGCCTCGTCGTAGTCGCGACGATCCTGCAGCCGGTTCGGCTTCGGCACTCGATAGGACGGGGTCGAGCCGTCGCCCGTGATGTTCTCGAGCACACCGAGCGAGCGCAGGAAGCGATCCTTCTCCCGTTCGAAGAGTCCGTGGTCGTCGTTCAGCTCGAAGACCGCCGACATGAAATTCTCCTGGCTGGCGCCCTCCTCGAGACGGCGGATCAGGTAGGCGATCGCGACGTCGAACTCCTCCGGGTGCACGACCGGGGTGTAGAGCAGCAGGGAGCCGACCTCGCGCTTCACGGCCTCGGCCTGACCCGTGGCCATGCCGAGCAGCATCTCGAACTCGATCCCCTGCTCGGCGCCGCGAGCCTTCGCGAGCAGCCACGCGAGAGCGATGTCGAAGAGGTTGTGTCCGGCGACGCCGATGCGCACGTTCCGCACCCGCTCCGGGGTGAGCGCGTAGTCGAGCACGGCCTTGTAGCTCGTGTCGGAGTCCTGCTTCGTACCCCAGGTGGCGACCGGCCAGCCGTGGATCGCGGCGTCGACCTGCTCCATGGGGAGGTTCGCGCCCTTCACGACGCGCACCTTGATCG
>JAPSIU010000347.1 GCA_031178565.1 Leucobacter sp.
ATCGCCGGAGCGCTGCCGAGACCCATCGAGGGCTTCGAGTTCGCGCTCGTGGCGCTCTTCGTCGTCATGACCCTCGACGCTGTGCGCGGCCGACGGGAGATCCCCTCCGTCCTCCTCGCGGGCCTGGCCGTCGGCATCGCCCTCCTCGCGGTGCCGGAGCACCCGCTCCTCGTGGCGCTGATCCTGTATGCCCTGCTGCTCGCCGCCCGCTTCGCCGTTGCAACGGGTCGCGGCGGTCGCACCGAGGAAGCGGACGATGCCTGACACCCTCTACCTGGTCGCGGCGGTGGCGGTCGCCGGAGTCGTGACGCTCGCGCTGCGCTCGCTGCCCTTCGCGATCCTCAAACCTCTGCGCAGGTCGCGGTTCGTGCAGGCGCTCGGGCGGTGGATGCCCGCGGGGATCCTGCTCATCCTCGCGGTGGTGGTCCTTCGCGACGAGATCCTGAGCGGGCCCGACCGGCTCTGGGCGGTGGCCGCGGCGACGGCGGTCACGATCGCCGTGCATCTGCTCGGCAAGCGCCGCGCGCTGCTCAGCATCGCGGCCGGCACCGCCTGCTACGTGGTGCTGCTCAACGTCCTCTGATCACGTGTCCCCGATCGGGGGGATGATCACGCGTCCCCGATCGGGGGGATGATCACGTGTCCCTGATCGGGGGGATGTCGTACACTTCCTCGCCCGCGGGATCCTCCCCGCCGGGCGGGTAGGAGGAGATCTCGCTCCGCCTCGACAGGAACACGGCGCTCGTGACGAGTCCGCCCCAGATGATCACGATCGAGAGGACCAGGAACAGGATCGCGATCGGGGTCATCGCGCACCTCCATTCGCGTCGGGAGCCGCGGCAGGCCCGCGTGCGGTTTCGTCGAGCACCGGCCACGGCGCGAACCGGTCGGGATCGTAGCGCCACGGGCTGAGGGTGAGTACGACCGAGCCGATGACCATGGCGAGCACCGAACCCCAGCCGACGATCAGCAGATAGGTCGGATCGTATCCGCCGTACGGCTCCTCGATGAGCGCGCGGGAGGTTTCGAAGAGCATGTAGGCGAGCACGACCGGGCCGAGCACGGAGACGAGGAAGAGCCAGACGCGTCCGACCCTGAAGGTCGACAGCGCGCTGAGGTGGCCGCTGAGCTCGCGGCCGGCGCGCCGGATCCAAAGCACCGTGACGGTCACCGCGACCGCCGCGGCGACGATGCCGATGTTGTTCGCCCAGTTGTCCACCGTGTCGAGCGCGGTGAGACCCGAGCTCGTGCCGAAGAGCACGATCGACACCACCGCGAGCACACCGCCGAGACCGTAGACGGCCTTCGCGCGGGTGATCCCGAACTTGTCCATGATGCCCGCGAGGATGACCTCCATGATCGAGATCAGCGAGGTGAGCCCCGCGAGCACGAGGGCGCCGAAGAAGAGCGCTCCGAAGAACTGGCCTCCGGGCATCTCGGCGACGATCGCCGGGAAGGTCATGAACGCGAGCCCGACGCCCGTGAGCCCTTCCAGCTCGCCGATGGCGATGCCCTGCTGGTGGGCGAAGAAGCCGAGTGTCGCGAAGACCCCGATGCCGGCGAGGATCTCGAACGACGAGTTGCCGAACGCGACCACGAGGCCGGGGGTCGTGAGGTTCGAGCGCCTGCGCCGGTACGAGGCGTAGGTCATCATGATGCCGAAGGCGACGGAGAGCGAGAAGAAGATCTGGCTGTACGCCGCGACCCACACCGAAGGATCCGTGAGCGCCGCGAAGTCGGGGGTGAAGAACGCGTTCAGTCCGTCCATCGCGCCGGGCAGGAAGAGCGCGCGGATCACGAGGATGAGGAAGCCGACCACGAGCAGCGGGATCGCGATCATGTTGAGCCGCTGCACGCCCCTGACGACTCCGGCGCCGAGCACGACCAGCGTGACGATCCACATGATGACGAGCGGGATCAGCACGCTCGGCACGAAGTCGAAGGTGAAGGGCGCGTCTGCCACCTGCAGGTACTCCCCGACGAAGAAGCCCGTGGCGTCGTCGCCCCAGCGCAGATCGAAGGAGAACACGAAGTAGCTCGACGCCCACGCGAGAACCGCGGTGTAGTAGATCGAGATGAACACGCAGATCATGACCTGGAACCAACCGATGCCCTCCCCGAGCCTGCCGGCGAGCCGGCGAAGGGCGAGCGGCGCGGAGCCCCGGAAGCGGTGGCCGATCGCGTAGTCGAGGAACAGGATCGGGATCCCGGCGGTGAGGAGCGCCACGATGTAGGGGATCAGGAACGCGCCCCCGCCGTTCTCGTATGCGACGCCCGGGAACCGCCAGATGTTGCCGAGGCCGACCGCCGAGCCGATCGCGGAGAGGATGAAGCCGATCTGTCCGGTCCATTCGGCGCGCGGCGGTGCGGCCGTGGGAGATGTGGTCTGAGTCACGTCGTCTCTCCTTCGAGCATGCAGTGTCCGCATTTCTTCCTCGTGAGCGTAGCAGGATCGGCGGACACTCGCGTCAGGCGGGCCGATCCGCCACCGGACGGATCCGCATCGAGTCGACCCGCTCCGCGATCGCCGAGGACGCGGCCCAGCGCTCCTGCATGCGCTCCAGAAGTGCGTTGAGGTCGGCCCGGTCCAGCCCCTCCGCCACCCGGATGCGCACGTCCACCTCGGGCTCGAGGAGCCGCGCGGCCGGATCGCCCGGCGCCAGCCAGAGCGCCCTCGCAGCGGGCTCATCCACCGCCGCGGCGCGGAACGCCTCGGCGACTTCCTCGTCCGCCCACGCGGGCAGCACCCGTTCACCGAGCGCCATGGCGCGAAGCGCCGGTCGGCGGACGCCGTACTCGAGCTCGGGACTCGCGGCGTCGATCATGACGAGGTCGGTGATCTCCTGTGCGGCGGCGATGGCGACCTGCGCTCCCGGAACGGGGATCGGACGCGCCTCGGGGTGCCAGCGGGTCATCGTCTCGACCGAGCTGAAGACCGGAAGCACGCGGCGCCCGTCCGGCGCCGCCACCGTCACGATCGACAGCTCCTGCGTCTTCTCGACGGTGCGCCCCTCGGGCGTCACTCCGAGGTCGCCGGCCTCGGCCAGCATCGGCACGAGGAAACGTTCCGCGCCGAACGCGGCGATCGCGGCCGCGTGGGCCTCGGCGAGACGTGCGACCGCCTCCCAGTAGTCGCCGGCGCCGGCCGCTCCCCGAGTCGCCTCCTCGGCCTCCTGC
>JAPSIU010000348.1 GCA_031178565.1 Leucobacter sp.
GGAGAACGGGACGACGTACATCGTCCGACCGCGCATGCTGCCCTCGAACAGCGGTGTGATCGTCGCGCGGATCTCCGCGGGCGCGATCCAGTTGTTGGTCGGCCCGGCGTCCTCCTCGCGCTCCGACGCGATGAAGGTGCGCGCCTCGGTGCGAGCGACGTCGCTCGGGTGCGACCGGGCCAGGTAGGAGCCGGGCCGCCACTCCGGGTTCAGCTTGATGAGCTTCCCCTCCTCGACCTGACGACGCAGCAGCGCCTCGTTCTCGGCGGCCGATCCGTCGACCCAATGGATGCGATCCGGCTGGGTCAGCGCGGCGATCTCCTCGACCCATGCGTCGAGCGCGGCCATCGCCGCCCCCGTGACAGCGGGTCGCCCGCCGGAGGAGGTCGGCGCTGCGCTCGGGACGCGAGGGGCAGAGCCCGTCTGGGTGGGGCGGGTGAACAGGTCTGCGATGGCCATTCTGCGCTCCTTCGTCGGTGGCGTGCTTCCACTCTGCGACGAGGAATGCGACTCCTTCCACCCGTAACGAGCGTCAAGAACGCCGATTCTTTCGATAGGCTCAAGATCATGGCCTCGCCTCTCCAGCTCTCGACCCTCGGGCATCGCATCCGTCATCACCGCATCGCCCGGGGCTACACGCTGGATGAGCTCGGCGAGATCGTCGGAGTGGCCGGGAGTCAGCTCAGCCTCATCGAGAACGGCAAGCGGGAGCCGAAGCTCTCCCTCCTCCAGGCGATCGCGAGCGCGACGGGCACCGACGTGACCGATCTCCTCTCGAACGAGCCGCCCAACGCGCGGGCTGCGCTCGAGCTCGAGCTGGAGCGGGCGCAGCAGAGCCCTGTCTTCCGCCGACTGGGCGTGCAGCCGATCAGGGTCACCAAGACCATGTCCGACGACACGATCGAGGGCATCCTCGCCCTCCATCGGGAGCTGCAGCGCCGCGAGCGCGAGTCGATCGCGACGCCGGAGGAAGCCCGCCGCGCGAACACGGAGCTGCGCCTCCGGATGCGCGACCAGTCGAACTACCTGCCGGAGATCGAGAAGCTCGCCGAGAAGCAGCTCAAGGCCGCGGGGCACGTGCGAGGCGCGCTGACGCACCGAACCGTGAGCATCATGGCCGAGCAGCTCGGCTTCGAGCTCATCTACGCGAACGACCTCCCCCACTCGGCGCGCTCCGTCACCGACCTGGAGAACGGGCGCATCTACCTGCCCCCCGCCTCGATCCCCGGCGGGCACGGCCTCCGATCGATGGCGCTCCAGGCGATGGCGCACCGGCTCCTGGGTCACACACCGCCCACGGACTACGCGGACTTCCTGCAGCAGCGGCTCGAGATCAACTACTACGCCGCCTGCTGTCTGATGCCCGAGACGGCGTCGGTGGCGTTCCTCTCGCAGGCGAAAAAGGACAAGAACCTCGCCGTCGAGGACTTCCGCGACGCGTTCGGAGTGACGCACGAGGCCGCCGGCATGCGCCTGACCAACCTCCTCACGGAGCACCTCGGCATCCGTCTGCACTTCCTCCGTGTCGACGGGTCGGGCGCCATCAGCCGCGTCTACGAGAACGACGGGCTCCCGCTGCCGATGGACGTCACCGGGTCGGTCGAGGGCCAGGTCGTCTGCCGGAAGTTCGCCGCGCGCTCCGCGTTCGGCGAGCAGAACCGCACCACCGAGCACTACCAGTACACCGACACCCCGGGCGGGACGTTCTGGTGCTCGAGCCAGACCGGCACGACCACCGACGGCGAGTTCTCGATCACGGTCGGCGTGCCGTTCGACGACGCGCGCTGGTTCCGCGGTCGCGAGACGCACAAGCGCGCAACCTCGACCTGCCCCGACGAATCGTGCTGCCGCCGACCGGACGCCGACCTCACCCGCCGCTGGGAGGGGAAGGCCTGGCCCAGCGCGCGCGTCCACATGCAGATGTTCTCCCCGCTGCCGCGCGGGATGTTCCCGGGGGTCGACGACGGCGAGGTGTACGCGTTCCTCGACCGGCACGCCTGACGGCGCCTTTGAGGGGCTGGCATCGGCCGGCGATCGCGGGGACACTGTCTACGCGCGCGACGCGCATCCGAGGAAGGACGAGATATGCCCAGAGTGGTGTGGTTCGACATCCCCGTCGCAGACATGGGCAGGGCGGTCGGCTTCTACGAGGCGGTCACCCTCTCGACTCTCACGCGGCTCCCCGTCGGCGACGGCAAGGAGACCGCCCTGTTCGCCGGTGAGGACGGCGGCTCGAGCGGCTGCCTCTTCGCGGCGCCCGAGGACCGCCCCTCCCACCACGGTTCGCGGGTCTACTTCGATGCCGGTCCGGGCATCGAGGACTGGCTGTCCCGGGTGGAAGCCGCCGGCGGTCGCATCCTGGTGGGCCGGACCCCCATCGGGGGCGCCAGGGGCTCGTACGCCTATTTCGAGGACAGCGAAGGCAATCGAGTCGGCCTCACCGGCACGTGACCGTACGGTGACGGCGGATCCCCGACCACACGCGGCACGACGCACCCGTCCCGCTATAGTGGTGCCGTCCGGGGCCGATGACGGCGCCCGGTGCTCGGAAAAGGGGCACGCAGCCGCCGCGCGCGAAGGTGCACGGGCGAGCGAGACACATACGGCATCCCCTCGTCGTCATCGTCTCAGGAGCACCCGCATGCCCACCGTCGCCGCGCACGTCGCATCCGCCCTCGCCACGCACATCGACCATGTCTTCGGGGTCATGGGCAACGGCAATGCCCTCGTCCTCGACGCCCTCGAGCGCCGCGACGACGTCACCTTCACCGCCGTCCGGCACGAGGCGGGCGGAGTGGTCGCCGCCGACGCGCACTTCCGCGCGGGCGGCGGTCTCGCCGCGGCGACCGCGACGTACGGCGCCGGATTCACGAACACCCTGACCGCGCTCGCCGAGGCGGCACAGGCCCGGATTCCGCTCGTCCTCGTGGTCGGCGACGAGCCCACCTCGGGCCCGCGACCGTGGGACGTCGACCAGCTCTCGCTCGCGTCCGCCGTCGGCGTGCGCACGTACACGGTGGGACGGACGGATGCCGCGGCCACGACCGTGATCGCGATCGAGCACGCCCTGTCCTTCCGGGTCCCCGTCGTCCTCGCGATCCCCTACGACGTCGGCGGCCGCGAGGCCGGCGAGGTCCCCGAGACCCCGCATCCGTCCGTGCCCGGTCCCGTCGAG
>JAPSIU010000349.1 GCA_031178565.1 Leucobacter sp.
GCCGCGGGCCGTGAGATGCTTCGCGAGCCGCTTGGCCTGGTGCTTCATGCGGGTGAAGAAGATGCGGCGGGCGGTGCCCGACGCGAGCGCCTCGATGAGCGCGTCCTTCTCGTCCTTGCCCGCCACCTCGAAGACGTGGTGGGTGAGCTGCGGAACGGGCGACTCCGCGGAGTCGACCGAGTGCATGATCGGGGAATGCAGGTACTTCTTGACGACGTTGTCCACGCCGTTGTCGAGGGTCGCGCTGAAGAGCAGGCGCTGACCGACCTTGGGGGTCTTGTTCAGGATCCGGGTCACGACCGGGAGGAAGCCCATGTCGGCCATGTGGTCCGCCTCGTCGAGCACGGTGATCTCGACGGAGCCGAGATCCACGAGGCCCTGCTTCATGAGGTCGTCGAGGCGGCCGGGAGCGGCGACGACGATGTCGACGCCGCGCTCGAGCACCTCCTCCTGGCGGCGCTGCGAGACGCCGCCGAAGATCGTGGTGACCCTGACGCCGACGGGATCCGCGAGCATCTTCACGGCCTCGGCGATCTGGGTCACGAGCTCGCGGGTGGGGGCGAGCACGATGGCGCGCGGCTTGTTCGGCCGGCGCTTCTGCGCCACGTTCTCGGCGAGGTTCGCGACGAGCGGGATCCCGAACGCGATGGTCTTGCCGGATCCGGTGCGGCCGCGGCCGAGCACGTCGCGGCCCGCGAGCGTGTCGGGGAGGGTGTCGCGCTGGATCGGGAAGGGTTCGCTCTTGCCGTTCTTCGCGAGTGCGTCGGCGATGGGAGCGGGGACGCCGAGGTCCAGGAAGGAGGGCGTCGTGGAGATGGTCTGTTCGGTCACGGGGACCTTTCATGCTGGAGCAGCGCTGCGCGACGGCGTCCGCGGAGCGTCCCGGTGGAGGTCGCGCCCGTGGGGGCCGGCCTCTTGAGAACGCGGGATCGCGGATCACGTGCGTCGCTGCCGAAATGTCGAGTGCGCGGGATCGCGCATCCGTTCGCCGCGGATCGGGCCGAACGGCGCCCAGGCTCGCGGTGCGAGCGGGCGGTGCGGTGAAAGCGACGCGTGGCGCGAAACGCGCCAACTGAACCAGCATAGCGGATGATGCTCCGGAACGGGCTGTGAAGTTCCCGCCGGCGAGGATTGCGCGACGGAAACGCACGACTTAGCATTGAAACGAGCATCAATTGATGATCGGATTGATGTGCACCCCCGGAGGCGGCTATGCGAACGACCGTGACGATCGACGACCGGCTTCTCGAAGAGGCTGCCAGGCTGACCGGAATCGCCGAGACCTCGGCTCTCGTGAGATCGGGGTTGGAGAGTCTCGTGAGGCTGGAGCACGCCCGTCGACTGGCCGCGCTGGGCGGAAGCGACCCGGGAGCCGAGGTGCCTCCCCGCTCGCGGATTGCGTAGCCGTGATCCTCGTAGACACCTCGGTGTGGATCGACCATCTGCATCGCACCGATGCGCGACTCGTCAGCCTGCTCGAGAGCGGCGAGGTGTGCACGCACCCGTTCATCATCGAGGAACTCGCGATGGGGCGGCTTGCACCGCGCGACGCATTCCTGGAAGCGCTGTCCGGGCTCGAGCGTCTGCAGCCGGTGACCCACTTCGAGCTGCTCGCCCTCGTCAACGGCTCTCGCCTCTGGGGTCGCGGCCTCAACGTCATCGACGCGCACGTGCTGGCGGCGACGCTGGTGACACCTGGAGCCGCTCTCTGGACGCGGGACAAACGGCTCGCCGAGGCGGCGCAACGCCTCGACGTGGGGCTCGAGCCCGGTTCGTAGCTTCGTCTCCTCCAGCCCTGAGATCACCCATCCAGCCCCGACGCCACCCATGCCGGGAATCCGCCTCGGGATCCGGCCCGCCGTCTGGCATGATTTCCCCATGGGACGCATACACATCCGCGAGTACCACGACGACGACCTCGACGCCGTGGTCCGGCTCTGGTGGGAGGCGCGATCCACCGCCGAGCAGCCCGTCTACTCGCTGGCAGAGGTGACGGCGTCGTGCCGGGAGGACCACGCGGTCGTCGCGGTGCGCGACGAGGAGATCGTGGCCTGCGCGGTCGGCCGGGCGGCGCACGCGCAGGGCTGGGTCGTCTTCTTCGGCGTCTCGGAGGACGCCCGGTCCGAGAACGTCTCGGGCGCGCTCCTCGACGCGCTGGAGCGGAAGATGGCGCCGCTCGGACTCTCGACGCTCTCGGTGCTCATGCCCGAGGGCGGCCGGCTCGACCTGCTCACCTCGAACGGGTTCCAGCTGCAGCACAGCCTCCGCTACCTGGAGCGGCAGATGCCCGTGCAGCGACGCGAACTCGATCTGCTGAAGGACGTGGGCGGCCGGATCCTGCCGCGCCACCTCTGGGGGAACGTCGCGGGCATGCGCCGCGAGAAGCAGCTGCTCGAGGAGCGCCTCGTCGCACCCCTCGCGCAGCCCGATCTCGCCGATCGCTACGGCGTGGTGCCGCCGCACGCTGTCATGCTCTTCGGCCCTCCGGGCACCGGCAAGACGACGTTCGCGAAGGCCGTCGCGTCGCGGCTCGACTGGCCGTTCGTCGAGGTCTTCCCCTCGCGGCTGGGCGACGGCGTGACGAGCATGGCCTCCTCGCTGCGCGGGATCTTCGAGCAGATCGGCGAGCTCGAGCACGGGGTGGTGTTCATCGACGAGGTCGAGGAGATCGCCTCGCAGCGCAGCGATCCGCCGACGCCGACGCAGGGCGTCACGAACGAGCTGCTGAAGATCGTCGCCGACTTCCGCGACCGCGAGGGCATGCTGCTGATCTGCGCCACGAACTTCGTGCGGGCGCTCGACGCGGCGTTCCTGCGGCACGGCCGCTTCGACTACGTGCTGCCGATCGGCCTCCCCGACGCCGAGGCGCGCGAGGCGATCTGGCGGCGCTACGTGCCCATCGGGATCGCCGACTCGGTCGACTTCACGTCGCTCGTCGCCGAGAGCGACGGCCTGACGCCCGCCGACATCGAGTACGCGGCGCGGCGGGCCTCGCAGGACGCGCTCGCACGCGCGCTACGCGCCGGAGCCGACCGGACGCCGGGATCCGACACCGAGCTCTCGACGGGCGACTATCTCGCCGCGCTCTCGGTGACCCGGGCCACCGTCTCGGACGAGCAGCAGGCGTCCTTCCTGGAGGACATCGAGACCCTCGCGCGGCTGTAGCGCGGATCA